>JBEGON010000178.1:0-23093 GCA_041181965.1 Actinomycetota bacterium | reverse complement strand
TATGACTTGCCCAAGTAATTCAAACTTTCTTGCTGCAAAAGTTCGCGGAGAATGTCGAGGTCTTTCGCAGATTCAATGGTTGAGACGTGACTCAACACTTTTCCAGTTTTCTCAACACATTGTTTGTACTCATCAGTGCTGGTTGACCAGAATGTTGCGACTTCCGCCGACGTGTCAGGTGTTGGATCGAGTTCTGAATCGGCATCCATCTGCGCATCGGTGATGCATTCAACTGGTGCAGAGCGCTTCACACCACGCGGATCCCAACTCACTAAGTCTGCGCTTGCCGAAAGTGTGGCCGAAAACTGCTCGCTCCAATATTCCAAGTAATCAATGCCGCTACCACCTGGACCGCCGGGATTGAGGAAGATGACTTGTTCAGAACTCTTCGTGGCCTTGTGGCGGGCAATCGCAATGTGGATGTCGCCGGCTTTGAGATCGTTGTAATCGAGTGGCACTACGACCGTTGCGCATTCCAAACCTTTGTCACAGCTTTTCCACGTCACTTTCTGGTTGTAATACGCAGAAAGTGTGCCGTCGTTGCTGACGGAAGGTTCCGGAGTAGATCCACACGCAACCAATACAAGTGTGGTGAGTGCAAGCAAAAGCTTTTTCATGCGCGTGCCAATTCGATAGTGAGAGCTTCCATAATCATTTGTGGTTGAGCATTTGATGCAAAAAGACGCCGGGCCTTTTCGATGGCATCCATACGCTTGCGAGTACTCGCGGAAGTGGTGCTGAGTGAAACCTTCATGATGGTAGGGCGCATTTCTTCGTTGACTAGGTCAACGCCATCGCTACCAATCTGCAACACCATCACATCGCGATAGAAAGACAGTAAATCAACGAGCGCTTGATCAAGACGGTCACGGACGGCACGAGTGCGACGCGATTTCTGTCGCGTTTCCAAATCTTTGAGCACCGGACGAGCCGCTCGTTCTGCTTTAGTTTTCCCGCCGGCCTCGGCACCAAACATCGCCATCACATTGTCGCGTTCGGCAGCGTCTTTGATATCCATTTCAGCATTTGCTTCTTCTGTGGCAACTGCAACGATGTCTTGTGCTGCAATGAAGCAAGCGGCCAAGTCGTTCAGCTGCGAGGGAATAGCCAAAATGTCATGACGGCGGCGGCGTGACGCTTCGCTGGTTGCGAGTCCGCGTGCACGACCAACATGTCCTTGCGCGGCACGTGCGGCGAAAGCAGCGAGTGGTGCATCAATGCCTTCACGTTGAAGTAGTTCTGACACATCGCGCCAGTGTGGAGTTGCGAGATTGAGGATGCGACAGCGCGAACGAATAGTTGGAAGAACATCGTCAGAACTTGGTGTGCACAAAATCCATACAGTGCGCGAATGAGGTTCTTCAATAGATTTCAGCAACATATTGCCGCTGACATCGCTGAGACGATCCGCATCTTCGACAATGATGATTCGCAAAGGCCCTCGCAAAGGCATCAGTGCCGATTCGTGAATCAGCGCTTCTGCTTCATCGCGAGTGATGGTGAGCTGCTGTGGAATGAAACGATTTACATCAGGAAATTCATCTGCAAGAACAAGTTTGCAGTTTTCGCAAGTGCCACACCCTTGCTTTTCACAAGTGAGCGCCGCTGCGAAAAGAATTGCTGCGGTTGAACGACCAGCACCAGGTGGTCCGGTCATTAGCCATGCATGAGTCATGGTCGAGCCATGTTCTACATTGCTATGAAAATCTGCAGCAGCGCGCTTAAGAGTTTCTACTGCGTTTGGTTGGCCAACAAGTCTTTCCCATACCGACATGGCTAGAACTTCTTCAAAACGGCGGTGCGAATCTGTTCCGCGATTTCATGAATGTCACCACGAGCGTTAATGACGAGATAGTCATTTGGAAAATTCTTTGCCCGATCAAGAAACGCTTTGCGAGCAACTGTATGAAATTCTGTTGGTTCTTCTTCAATGCGATTTGGATCTTCAACGCGTGACAAACCGTGCGTAGGTTCAACATCAAGAATGATGGTGAAGTCCGCTTTCAATCCATTGGTCGCCCAAAGATTGAGTTCTTCAATCTTGTCGATGCCAAGATTGCGACCAGCACCTTGGTAGGCAATGGAGGAATCCATAAAACGGTCAGTGATGACAACTTCGTTGCGATCGAGTGCTGGTTGGATGACTTTTGCGACATGTTCCGCGCGACTTGCTGCATAAAGCAAAGCTTCGGAACGGTCATTCAAACCGAGGTTGGCTATGTCGAGAACAACGTCACGAATCTTTTCGGCGATAGGTGATCCGCCAGGTTCACGAGTAAGAGTGACAGTTTCGCCCTGTGCGCGCAACGCATCGGCGAGGAGCTGAACTTGGGTGGATTTGCCGGCCCCGTCTCCGCCTTCAAATGCAATAAACATGCGCGTCATAACGACTCCAAGCCTAGAGCAGCGAATGACCGAGCAGGGTGATGAGTCTGTCCCCGCTCGGTCAAGCAGTCACTACTTCGCAGATTTACGGGTGGTCTTCTTGGCGGCAGTCTTTTTGGCTGCCGTCTTCTTGGTTGCGGTGCGACCACGCTTCTTTGTGGAAGGACCAGCGGCGCGACGATCCGCAAGAAGTTCTACCGCACGCTCTGGTGTCAGATTCTGTGCATTGTCACCAGTGCGCAGTGATGCGTTGGTGATGCCGTCAGTGACATAAAGCCCAAAGCGACCTTCGCGCAGAGTGATAACTTGATTCGTCTCCGGGTCATTGCCGTAGGTTGCGAGTGGTTCTTTCGCAACGGCAGCTTGGCGACCGCGCATTTTTGGTTGTGCAAGAAGTGCGAGAGCTTGTTCAAGCGTGACACTGAAAATTTCTTCTTCGCTCGCAAGTGAACGTGAATCTTTGGCGCGCAAGATGTAGGGACCGTATGGACCATTCTGCGCGGTGATGTCAACACCTTCTACGTCTTGACCAACAACGCGTGGCAATGACATCAGCATGATGGCATCATCCAAAGTGACAGTGTCGAGATTCATGGTCTTCAACAACGAAGCAGTCTTTGGCTTTACAGAACCGCGACCTTTGGTCTTGGTGCCTTCAGGCAAAACTTCTGTGACATACGGACCGAAGCGACCGGTCTTTGCGACGATCTGGAAACCAGTTTCTGGACGCACTCCAAGTTCGCGCACACCAGATGGCATGTTGAAGAGTTCTTCAACTTTTTCTGGTGACAATTCATCGGGTGCAATGTCTTCTGGCAAACTCGCACGATCTTCGCCGCGTTCCAAGAATGCGCCGTAACGGCCAACACGAACTACAGCATCGGTTCCGCGAATTGGAATTGTCGCCATAGCGCGAGCATCAATCTTTTCGCCCCAGTTTTCGAGCAGTGGCATCAAACCAGGGAAATCTTGTGCGCCACCCCAGTAGAAATCTTTGAGGAACTGGAACTGCGATGCATTGCCACCAGCAATTTCATCGAGCTTTTGTTCCATCTTTGCAGTGAATTCATAATCCACGAGTTGTGGGTAATGAGTTTCAAGAAGTTGAATGACAGACAACGCAAGCCAGGTCGGGACGAGCGCGGAACCTTTGCGATAGATGTAATCGCGGCTGGTGATTGTTTGAATTGTTGCTGCATATGTTGATGGTCGACCAATGCCGAGTTCTTCCATCCGCTTGATCAAACTTGGTTCAGTAAAACGTGCAGGTGGACGAGTTTCATGACCTTCAGCAGTCAGTTCTTCTGCAGCAAGTACTTGGTTTTCCGAAAGCGGGGGCAAAATCTTTTCGTTGTCATCGCTGTCTTCATCATCGACAGTGATGTCATAGGCCGCACGCCATCCCGCAAACAACACGACCGTGCCCGATGCGCGGAAGGTGAGCAATTCACCGCTTGTTGCTTTCGCATCAATGCTCGCAGTGGTTGTTGCTTCTTTTGAGTCAGCCATTTGAGAAGCCAAAGTGCGACGCCAAATTAGGTCATACAAACGCAAAGCATCTGCATTCAGCTCATTGCGCACATCGTCAGGAGTGCGGAATTCATCACCCGCCGGACGAATAGCTTCGTGGGCTTCCTGCGCGCCTTTGCTGGATGCACCAAACGAACGCACTGAATCTGACAAATGATCGCGGCCAAACTTTTGTTCTGCTTGTTTGCGCGCAGCATTTGTTGCCTGCGAAGAAAGGCTCGGGGAATCGGTACGCATATAGGTAATGAAACCGCGCTGGTAGAGATCCTGCGCTAAGTCCATCGTGCGCTTCGAACTCCAACGGAACTTCTTACCTGCTTCTTGCTGAAGCGTAGAAGTAGTGAATGGAATCGGCGGTTTGCGTGACGATTGCTTTTGATCAAGCGACTTGACCACAAAGTCTTGCGACTTCAATGCTGATGCAAGACGTTCGGCTTCAGGCAATGAGAGCAACACAACATTCTTTGCAACGAGCTGGCCGTTTTCGTCAAAGCTCTTGCCGTCAGCAACGCGCACACCATCAACGCTGTACAACTTCGCTTTAAAACCAGGAGTAAGCCGCGCAAAGATGTCTGCATAACCTGCGCGAATGAAGTTCATGCGTTCACGTTCACGATCAACAATCAAACGCACTGCGACCGACTGCACACGACCGGCAGACAAACGTGGCTTAACTTTTTTCCAAATGATTTCAGTTACTTCATAACCGAAAAGACGATCAACCTTACGTCGCGCTTCTTGCGCTTCGACCAAGTCCATGTCGAGATCGCGAGGATTCTTAATGGCTTCTTGAATTGCCTGTTTGGTGATTTCATGGAACACCATGCGATGAACTGGAACTTTTGGTTGCAGCAATTCGAGCAAGTGCCAGGAGATAGCTTCTCCTTCGCGGTCCTCGTCTGTTGCGAGGTAGAGCTCATCGGCATCTTTCAATGCACGCTTGAGTTCGCTGATCAATTTGCCTTTGTCTGGATCTGCTACATAGATAGCTGAGAAGTCTTCGTCGACGTTGACGCCGAGACGCGACCACTTGAATCCCTTGAATTCGGCCGGCAGGTCGGCCGCTCCATGGGGCAGGTCGCGGATGTGTCCGACGGATGCTTTGACCACAAATTCGTCGCCCAAATACTTTTCAATCGTCTTCGCCTTGGCGGGCGATTCGACGATGACTAAGCGGGTTCCTGTCTTTGCCATGCTTGCTTTTTGTCCGATCTTTAGAGGGTTGGCGATGTGGTCATGCCGGCGTTCCCTTTTTCTAGTCTCTCCCGAAGGTGGGTCGGTCTGTCAAATGCCCCTCACAAACCACAGCGTGTCGCAGGGCGGCTAACCGTGAGCAGGGAAGGCAAGACCTAAGGCAACCAACCTTTTGAGCCCTACGAGGCTGAGGACGAGGACATCGTCTTCATCGAAGCCCATTTTCGAGGCCACATTGGCCACGATGTCGCCCAAGAGTGTCCGACCATCGAGTCCCTGATGGATAGCGGCGAGGACTGGGTCGAGCCCAATATCACCGCGCCAGGTATCCCCCGGAGCTTGTTGAAACGGAACGGTCAACAGATCTGCTGCACTCAACTTCGCCGACTGTTCGCTGCGATGGAGTTGAGTCAGAACCTGTTGGCCAGAAGGTAACGCAGGTGCATGACGCACATCTTCCATCATGGCAAAGTCACTGACATGGTGCAGAACAATCCAACCGAATGCCACTTCATTGGCATTCCATTCCGCGAGTTTTTGTTTCCATTGTGATGCGATGGCCTCGTCATCAATTCCAGCGTCGTTCATCCAGGTTGCAACATACGAATCAACATCTTGCAGATCGCGCAATGCAACCCACACACCTACATCGTCGGGCAACCATTCGCTGATGCGCTCTTGCCAATCATCAGAGGTAACAAGCCACGTGGCGAGAACAACTGCAATTCCATCGTCGTTCAGAAAGTTTGGAAGTTCGCGAAGCAAAGTTTCCGTAAGTGCATCTGCAGCGAAAGGTGATTCGCGATGAGTGAGATGTGTTGCACCACCAATAACAAACGGTGGATTGCTGATGATGAGATCAAACTTTTCGCCTTGCACTGGTTCAAAGAGTGAACCAAGTCGCGTTTCGATTTCTACATTGTTGAGCTGTGCGGTTTGATTAGTGAAATCAATAGCACGTTGATCAATGTCGGTTGCGATGACATGGTTTGCATGCTTGGCTGCAAACACCGCTTGCACACCACTGCCACAACCCAAATCCCACACGCGATTCACATGACGTCGTGGGGTGAGTTGCAACAAAGTTCGCGCTGCACCGCCGATACCTAAAACAATGTCATCGGCGAGTGGCTCGCCGTTTTCTGGCAGCGCATCAGAAACAATCGATGCAGTCATATCTGCAACAGAAACTTCGGTGATGTGCGCCATGTGCTTACCTAACAAGAAACCCGCCACCATGCGGTAGCGGGTTTCTCTTACGGACTCTTAGCCGTAGTGCTCTTCTTCGTGAGTCACTGCGTGATCGAGATCGTCGAGTGGGTGGGTGATTTCTTCAGCAGCGACAGCCAATGGGCGACGCTTGGTGACGATAATCGCAACAACAACGATGACAACAGAAATTGCAGTTGCTGCCCAGCGGATGTTGTCGAGTTGGTTCAAGTGAACTGAAACCACTGCAGGTGCAATCAACAACGCAACGAGATTCATCACCTTGATCAATGGGTTGATCGCAGGACCTGCGGTGTCCTTGAATGGATCGCCGACCGTGTCACCGATGACGGTTGCAGCGTGAGCTTCAGAGTGCTTTCCGCCGTAGTGACCGTCTTCAACGAACTTCTTTGCGTTATCCCATGCGCCACCAGAGTTGCTGAGGAACACGGCCATCAATGTGCCGGTTCCGATGGTGCCAGCGAGGAACGCACCGAGTGCACCGACGCCGAGACCGAAACCAACCGCAATTGGTGTGAGCACTGCAAGCAAACCTGGAGTTGCAAGTTCGCGCAATGAATCCAAAGTCACGATGTCAACGACCTTGCCGTATTCAGGCTTTTCGGTGCCAGCCATAATGCCTGGATGCTCGCGGAATTGGCGACGCACTTCGTGGATAACCGCACCAGCTGCGCGAGACACAGCGTTGATTGCGAGACCAGAGAACAAGAACACAACTGCTGCACCGATGAACAAACCAACCAAGTTGATTGGCTGCGCAACGTCGAGCACTGCGTAGTACTGGTAAATCTGTTCGACAGTCAGGTTCGGTGGAGTTCCGACGAAACCTTCACGTGCAGTGTTGACGGCATCGCGGAATGAACCGAAGAGTGCAGTTGCTGCAAGAACAGCAGTCGCAATTGCAATGCCCTTGGTGATCGCCTTGGTGGTGTTACCGACTGCATCGAGTCGGGTCAACACGGCAGCGCCTTCGCCGTGAACGTCCTTCGACATTTCGGCGATGCCCTGTGCATTGTCAGATACAGGACCGAAGGTGTCCATCGAAACGATGACGCCGACGGTGGTCAAAAGACCAGTACCTGCGAGTGCGATTGCAAAGAGTGAAAGAACTGCAGAACCTGCACCGAGTGAAGCAGCTGCAAACACTGCGGCCGCAATCAACAATGCTGAATACACAGCTGATTCCAAACCGAGTGAGATACCGCTCAAGATAACGGTTGCTGGACCAGTGACTGCTGACTTTGCAACGTCATCAACTGGACGACGGTTGGTTTCAGTGAAGTGACCGGTGAGCTTAAGGATTGCAACTGCAAGTGCGATACCGATAAGAACCGCGATGATCGCAAGACGACGAGGATTAACGTCTGCAACATCACCGAGAGCGGCGACATCGACACCTGCAAGTTCAGAGATTTGCGCTGGCAACAAGAAGAATGCTGCAACAGAAACCAATGCTGCAGAGATCGCTGCAGACAAGTAAAAACCGCGCTCAATTGCCTGCATACCGGAGCGGTCGCTTGGCTGTGGGGTCACTGCGAGGATGCCGACAACTGCGGTGAGAACACCGATTGCAGGAACAACGAGTGGGAATACAAGGCCAAGTGCACCGAAAGATGCTTTACCAAGAATGAGTGCTGCTACCAAGGTAACTGCGTAAGACTCGAACAAGTCAGCTGCCATACCTGCACAGTCACCAACGTTGTCACCAACGTTGTCTGCGATGGTCGCTGCGTTGCGAGGATCGTCTTCTGGAATACCTTGTTCAACTTTGCCGACCAAGTCAGCACCGACGTCAGCAGCTTTGGTGAAGATACCGCCACCGACGCGCATGAACATTGCAAGAAGTGCTGCACCGAAGCCGAAGCCTTCGAGGAGATGTGGTGCAACATCAGCAACAGTGTCTGGTGTGAGAACAGATGGAATCAATACACACGCAGCTGCACCGAAGAGACCAAGACCGACGGTGAACATACCTGCAACACCACCGGTGCGGAATGCAATGCGCATCGCAGTGATTTCGCCGCCTTCACGTGCTGCCGCAGCAACGCGAACGTTTCCGCGAACTGCGAGCCACATGCCAACCCAGCCGGTGATCATCGAGAAGGTTGCACCGATGACGAAGAAGACTGAGCGACCGATCTTTTCTGCTGTGGTGTCTGCTGGAAGCAGGAACAGCAAGAAGAAGACTGCGACTACGAAGAAGCCGAGGGTGCGGAACTGACGTGAAAGGTATGCCGATGCGCCTTCTTGAACTGCAGCAGCAATTTCTTTCATACGGTCGGTGCCTTCATCGGCAGCGAGAACGTCCTTGACCAAGATCGATGCAAAACCGAGAGCTGCAAGCGCGATGAGCGCTACACCTGCGATGATGCGAACGTCGGCCGAGGTAAGTTCGAGTGCGGCGAGCGTGCTCGTCATCAAATTTCTCCTCATTTTTCCGGGCTGCGGTGGGAGTGTGAAACATCATCACGCTGCCCGGCCACATTGACGGGTGGGTCCAATGGACCCGCTGAGGCAATTCTAGAGGCAGGCCTCAAGGGCTCTGACCATCCTCACGAGGGCCATACCCATACGTGGTTCGTGAGGAAATCCGTAGTTTTTGACCCCAGAGATATACGTATCGATGCCCTGAGAGCTCAACACTCTCGGAATCATCTCGGCACAAGAATTCGGACGGGACCGAGAAACAACCAGCCTCACCATGCAATGACACCTGGGCTGCCGAGATTGCTGCTTGCTCGAGATCGAGGGTCAATTGCCGTTGCGCTGCGAGCAACCTTCCTGCACTCGATACGACTACCAACGCGCAGACAAGAATCGCCATCGCAATCGCGCTGATGATGGTCACACTTCCGTCGTCATCAGCAGGACTCACGTCGCAACATCATCCACGAGCATTGAAGTTTCAGAAACATGCAGTTCTGGCCGCCACATCAAAACTGTCGGCAATGACATCGCGAGTGAAACCGTGACATCACTTCCGTCAGATGTGATTCGCGCACCAAGGTTGTGTTCTTGATTGCGCAGAAATTCTTCAGCCTGTGCAATTCGCAAATCTGGATCTCCACTTGACGATGCAATATGCGCGGCTTCGTGAACTAGTCCGAGAAGTCGAATGTATTCAACTCCTACAAACATCGATTGAATCAGGATTGCTGCAACGAAAACCATTGCAGCAATCCCTATCGCAGCTTCGCTTGTCACTGCACCTTTATCTACCCTAAGTTGAAGATCCACGAGAATGCTTTGCCCAAGATGTCTGCAAGCAAACTTGCAAAACTTGAACTAGTCAAAAACTTAAACAAAATTCCACCTGCACCACAGGCCGCGACCGCGACGGTCGCGTACTCGGCGCTGATGGCACCGACGTCGCTCTTCAGTTGGCGAGCGATTGAAATGATTCGACTCATGATTACCTTTCTTTGAGAAGGCAATTTCAAAACAACAGCGAGCTACGCAAAAGAAGCAAACGCCAAACTGTTGATGATTATGCGAGACCAACGCCTGTGGATTGAAAGATGGTCAGCAACGAAGAAAATTGCGTTGCTACGACGGGCACGATTGCAAGCAAAATAAAGGCCGGAAGCTGCAACAACGAAACTGGGACAACTGCACGGGCAGCTACACGTTCGAGTTGTGTGACGAGTTGGGATCGGTATTTGTTGTTGATTTCCATTCGCACACTATCGAGTGCATCTTCGGAGCGAACACCGACTTCTTGCACCAACTTTGCGATGTGTGCGACTTCTTGCCACAGTGCTGAGTCAAAAGCTTCATGAGCAGGCAACCCCCATTGCAATCGTGTCATCACAACCTGCAACTGGTCAGCAAGATCAGAATCGAGCAACGGATGAATCATCGACAGAGTGCCAAGCCAATCGTGACCTGCACTAATTCCGGACTGCAGCAAAGCGACTAGCCATCCACGTTGAGATGCAAAAACTGTTTCCGCTGTTTGCACTCGAGAGCTAGGTAGCGCACGCATCACTTCAACTGTGGTAATCGAACTTATTATTGCTGCGCTCATTCCCACTGCATTTGGCGAAATCATGAGTACCGCCAACCCGACCAAGAGTGCAGAAATATTTTTGCCAACGTGAATCTTCGGAACTGACTCGTGAATGCGTTGGGACGCCTCTCGCGCTCGACGCAAACTCCATCGTGCGGCGACAATCAACACAAAAGCTGTGCATCCGACAATGCGTCCAGCCGTCTCGCTGACGATCCACCACACAGATCCAGTGCCGCTCGTCAAAGCGAGCAAAATCACAGAGATGCCAATCAATGCATTACTACTCGTGTATGCGACGGCTGCTTTCTCATTCCACATGCGCTGCAGGATTTCACGTGTATCTGCTTCAAAATGCAGTTGAGATAGCGCAATCGCAACAGGAAATCCTGACTCGGATTCGAGTGTGGACACAACGTCGAGTCGCTTCTCAACATTAAGGTCGTGAAGCGTTTCGCGACCTGACGCCTCTCGTAATGCATTGCGCGAAGTTGTGAGGGATTGCGCAGATGTCGCGTTTGTCGTTAGAAAACGAATTGAACGTACATCGGTCCAGTAATCAAAGAGTTCGGGTGGCGTTGGACGAGCACCTGGCCGCGGCCACCACCACAACAAAACGATGGCAGCGCATGCGAATGGGATTGCGTGGGTCATGAAACAACTTCAGTAATGAATCGGCCTTGTGTAGTTCGTTGACAATGTACAAAGGTCAACTCTTGAGACGTCAAGAGTTTCGCGATTGCATTGGTGTCAATGTTTCCAAGCGCACACAAAAGATTCAATCGCTCGCGCGCTTGTTTCGCTGATGCTGCGTGAACAGTGGTCAGTGATCCATGATGCCCACTACTCACACTCAGCAGCCAATCAACTGCTTCTGCTCCACGAAGTTCACCCACAACGATCGCATCCGGTCTCATGCGCAAGGTCTGTCGCACCAAACTTCGCAAAGTTATGGAACCAATGCCTTCAGAGTTTGCGCTGCGCCCTTGTAGCGCGATGATGTTTGGCGACCGATCGTTTATTTCGGCAACATCTTCAATCACCACAACGCGTCGCGATGCATAACTTTCTGCGAGCAAACTACGGATCAAAGTTGTTTTTCCGCTGCCTGTCGCACCGCTAATGACCAGTGACTGTCCTCGATCGATTGCGTCATCAAACTTGTGAGCGACATTTAGATCTGCAAACCACTGACGAAGTGGAATTACTCGCTGCTGCGGAATACGCAATGAAATTGCAGTATGGGTGGTGGCAATAGGTGGGATGACTGCATGCAGTCGAACTCCGTCGTCAAGTAACGCATCAACATACGGTTGTGCATCATCGAGTCTGCGATGCGCAGAATGAGCAAGACGCATCGCCAGTCTTCGCACTGCGACCTCGGATTCGAATCGAACATCTGCGCGTTGCAAACCTTCACCGTTATCAATCCACACAGAATCTGGTGCGTTCACCAAAACGTCTGTGGGCTTCAATAACATCAAGGATTCAAGTTCGCCATATCCAAGTAATCGACTCTGCAATTGCAGGGTCAGTTGATTGATGTCACGGCTTGGTAATGCAATATGCAATGCGTCAATTGCGCGAACCACATTGCCATCTACTGGCGACAACGCGTTCTTTACTAGCCACGGTTCAACAGCGGCAATCACATCGTTAAGCGATTGCATCGAGATCTTCCAACATTGCGCGCACTTGAGGTTCGATTTGATTTCGGCGCGGAATGCCAACACGAGCTCCGATACATGCATCAACGCCTACGTCTGGTGTGTAACGCCGCGACGCCGCACCGAACCGCAAGTCCGTCGTGACGGAGGCACCGATCCCGTCGACGTGTGCGTAACCGAGGCACACAACATGACGAGTGCGTCGCCACGATGCGACGAACGCGCGAATGTTGGCGTCGCCAGCACCAGTGAGGATGTGCACGCCTTGCACGAGTGGCGGGAGCACCTGCTCCGCCAGGTCCTCTCCGATGTCGCAGTCAACGATGGTGCGAGGCCAGACGGGCAGTGATGCACCAATTGCTGCTTCAGCGTCGGGGTGTTGCACCAGAAAAATGGTGGGGCTCGGCAAGATTCGAGCGAGGATCCAGGCGACAGCGAGTGATTGTCGGCATGTGGTGGTGAAGGTGAAGACCCGCATTAGCGCAGTGTGAATTAGAAAAGTTCTTGTTGCGGAATTCATTTTTCAACTGTGCATAACGGCGAGTTTCAAGCTCCTGTGACTCGTTAGTTACTTTTTCACAGAGCGGAATTGGCTATTGCCTTTTACCCTTCGCGGCGTGAAAGGTGCAGCTTTCTTTGATTTGGACAAAACCATTCTTGGTACGTCCTCATCTTTGGTGTTCACAAAACCGCTGTACGACCAAGGTCTCATCAAACGCGCAGATGTAGTGCGCAGTGCCTACCGCCAATTCCTTTTCACCATCGCAGATGCAGATCATCAGCAGACAGAAAAGATGCGCGAGTACTTGTCGGCTCTTGTCACTGGATGGGACGCACAACAGCTCAACAACATCGTCCTCGACAGTCTTAATGATGTTGTCACTCCGACCGTGCATGCCGAAGCCGCGGCTCTCATTGAGAGTCATCATGCCGCTGGTCGCAAAGTAATTATCGTTTCCGCATCGGGTAGCGAAATTGTTCGACCAGTTGCAACTTTGCTCGGTGCAGACGACGTCATCGCAACCGAACTCGAAATCTTCAACGGTAAATACACCGGTGACATTCACTTCTACGCATACGGTGACAACAAATCGATTGCGATGCGCGACTACGCAGAGAAAAACGGAATTGATCTCCAGCAATCGTATGCATACTCAGATTCGATTACTGATCTTCCAATGCTTGAAGCAGTAGGCATACCAACCGTGGTGAATCCCGATTCTGCTTTACGTGAAATTGCTAGTGAACGTGGTTGGCCAGTCCTTATTTTTGAAAAGCCAATGGCTTTGCGTCGTCCAATTCTTGACGACCCAGAACAACTCAAAAAAGCAGCAATTACTGCTGGAGTTGTCGCAATGTTGCTTGCATTTTTCTTCCGCTCACGTTCGCGCAAACGTAAGGCGGCGTTATGAGTGGATTGAATTGCCTCGTCCTCGATGCTGACGCAACTGCACTCGCCGATGTCAGCGCAATGTTGATAAACAACCCTCGCACAGAGTGCGTTCAGTCACACACCAACATCGACAATGCTGTCAAGCAATTGGATCGTGACAACATTGATGTGGTTTTTGTTTGCCTTGTACATCACACACCAGATTCCATCAACAACACGTTCAAAACTGCGACGGATGGTCCTCTGTTCATTGCGATGGCGCGTGACGAAAACCAGGCAATGGATGCCTATCGGGTCGGCGCAATTGACTACATTCTCAAACCAATTGATGCAAACAAAATCGATGCAGCACTTCATCGAATTCAAGGTTTGAGTTTGCAGCGCAAACAAATGAACAACCGACGCATCACTGCCGAACGCAATGGCGAAATGCATGTCATTGATGTACGCGATGTGATGTATGCACGATCAAACGGCGATTACACCGTCATCACAACGAGCGCCGGCGACTTTGTGAGCCGAAATTCACTTGCTGCTCTTGCAGATACTTTTGCGGATGAAGGATTAGTGCGGGTGCATCGCCAGTGGGTTGTGCCGATCCAACGCATCCAGGTTCTCACCAACGATTGCGGCCAAACATTTGCCATTGTTGAGGAATTTCGCGTTCCTGTCGCACGCCGCTGTGTCAGAACTGTCCGCGATTTACTTGTCTAGGCTCTAGCCTGACCGCGATGCGGGCAATAGTGTGTGCCCGACGATGACAAGGAAGTCTGATGAGCGACGACGCTGTATCCAATTTGATGCAAGAGAACCGAAAGTTCGCACCCCCTGCAAGTATCACGGTCAACCCGAATGCCACTGCTGAAACCTATGAAGAGGCAGCAGCTGATCGATTGAAGTTCTGGGAGAAACAAGCCGAACGACTTCACTGGGACACCAAGTGGGACACTGTTCTTGATTGGTCGAATGCACCGTTTGCCCAGTGGTTTGTCGGCGGCAAACTCAACGTCTCGGTCAACTGTGTGGATCGCCATGTTGCGAATGGTCTCGGCGATCGCGTCGCACTTCACTTCGAAGGTGAAACTGACGGACATAAGAGTGTCACATATTCCGAACTTTTGATTCAAGTAAGCAAAGCCGCCAATGCATTGACCGAACTCGGCGTAGGCAAAGGTCATCGTGTTGCGATCTACATGCCGCTCATTCCGGAAGCTGTAGTTGCGATGCTGGCCTGCGCCCGCGTCGGTGCAATTCACTCTGTTGTGTTCGGTGGTTTTTCTGCAGAAGCTTTGCGTTCGCGCATTGAAGATGCCGAAGCAACTCTTGTCATTACCTCAGATGGGCAATTCCGTCGTGGGGCGGCATCTCCACTCAAACCAGCTGTTGATGAAGCGGTGGAACAGACTCCGACCGTAAAGAATGTTTTGGTAGTTCGACGCACTGGTGGCGAAGTAGTGTGGAATGAAGGCCGCGATATTTGGTGGCACGACATTGTTGATCGCCAAAGTGCTAAGCACGAACCCGAATCATTTGATGCCGAACAACCACTCTTCATTTTGTACACATCAGGTACAACTGGAAAACCAAAAGGCATCCTGCACACAAGTGGTGGATACCTCACTCAAGCCGCATACACACACAATGCAGTGTTCGATCTCAAACCAGAAACAGATGTCTATTGGTGCACAGCAGATATTGGTTGGGTGACTGGTCACTCGTACGTTGTGTACGGACCTCTCGCAAACGGTGCAACACAAGTTATTTATGAAGGAACACCAGATACGCCGCACAAAGCGCGTTGGTGGGAAATCGTGCAGAAATACAAGGTTTCTATTCTCTATACAGCACCTACAGCTATTCGCACATTCATGAAGTGGGGCGATGAATTTCCTAAGCAATATGACTTGTCGTCATTGCGAGTACTTGGTTCTGTAGGCGAACCAATTAATCCCGAAGCATGGATGTGGTACCGCGAAGTTATTGGCGGTAATCGCTGCCCAATCGTTGATACATGGTGGCAAACCGAAACTGGTGCCATCATGATTTCACCACTTCCTGCAGTAACTCATTGCAAACCAGGATCTGCAATGCGACCAATTCCTGGCATCAGTGCCGAAATCATTGATGACAATGCCAACATCATGGGCAATGGTCACGGTGGCTATCTCGTATTAACTGAACCATGGCCTTCAATGCTTCGCGGCATTTGGGGTGACAACCAACGTTATGTTGATACGTATTGGTCACGCTTCCCCGGTTACTACTTCGCTGGCGATGGTGCGAAGTGGGATGAAGACGGTGCAATTTGGTTGCTCGGTCGCGTTGATGATGTGATGAACGTTTCTGGTCACCGCATTTCTACAACAGAAGTTGAATCCGCACTTGTCTCGCATCCATCCGTTGCAGAAGCTGCAGTTGTTGGTGCAGCTGATGCCACAACCGGACAAGGCATTGTTGCGTTCGTCATTTTGCGCGCAGGTGTTCAAGACGGTGAAGGTCTCGTCAAAGAGTTGCGCAATCACGTTGCGAAAGAAATCGGACCGATTGCTAAACCTCGCCAGATCATGATTGTGCCAGAACTTCCAAAGACTCGTTCTGGAAAAATTATGCGTCGCTTGTTGCGTGACGTAGCGGAAAATCGTTCGATGGGCGATGCCACAACATTGGCAGACCCAACAGTCATGAACATGATTTCGCAGGGATTGTCGAGCGGAAAGAGCGAGGACTAGGCGCTTTTTGCCGAACCTCGTACCCTTAGGGCAGGAGGTTCATCATGTCTTCAGAGCCAAAGAAACTCGGTCAAGTCGTCACTGAGTTGATTGCCGACATTCAGGTGTTGGTGCGCCAGCAGATTGATTTGGCTGTTGCTGAACTCAAAGAATCCGGTCGTCGTCTGCTTCGCTCGTCGATTTTGCTCATCGTGGCAATTTCAGTGCTCATGCTTTCGGGACTCCTTGCGATCATTTCTGTCGCTTATGTTTTCGTCGCCCTCGGATTGCCAGTGTGGGCAGGCTTCTTGGCGGATGCAGGTTTGTTCGCAGTCGTTGGCGTCCTGCTCTTGCTCATGGCAAAGTCGAACGCGTCGAAGATCAAGGCACCGACAGTCGCTGCGAATGAGATTCAGGCCTCAATCAACGAAATCTCAGAACAACTCTCGCGAATTGCACCTGACAATCTCTAATGACACTTCCCGCAACTGATGCAGTGATTCGCGCTGTTGGTCCGTGGACCCACCGCGATGTTGCAGCCAATACTGCGCGCTTTCACATTGTCGAAATGGGTGAAGGTCCACTGGTTCTGTTCTTGCATGGCTTTCCAACTTTTTGGTGGACATGGCGCGAACAACTTCCAGTTGTGGCAAACGCCGGATACCGCGCGGTTGCAATGGATCTTCGTGGTTATGGTGGAAGTGATCACACGCCACACGGCTACGACCCAATGACACTTGCCGCAGATGTCGCGGGCTTGATTCGTGCACTTGGCGAAGAACAAGCCATCATCGTCGGACAAGGATGGGGTGGGCTTCTTGCGTGGTCTGTCGCCACGATGCATCCAGATGTTGTTGCAGGAATTGTTCCTGTGTCGATGCCTCATCCACTCGAACTACGTAAAGCGATTCTCAAAGACACTGCACAACGCCGTGCGGTTTCCTATGTTTTTAGCTTTCAATTGCCATTCTTTCCAGAGCATCAATTGCGCAAAGATGACGCGGCAAAAATCGGTGAAATCTTGCGCGACTGGTCTGCTGGTTCTTGGCCCGATGAAGAAACTGCAAATGTGTATCGCGCAGCCATGCTTGGTCATGCTTCACCACATTGCGCTCTCGAATATCACCGATGGGCTTTTCGTTCGATCTTGAGATCAGATGGCCGTCGATTCAACAACTACATGAAACGACACATCACTGCACCTGTTCTTCAAATTCACGGCGTAGAAGATGGCAGCATCACGGCAAAGAGTGCACAACTCAGCAATGAACATGTCGTAGGAAATTACGAATGGATTGCAATGCCTGGTGTTGGGCACTTTCCACAAGAAGAAGACGCAAATACTTTCAACGAAATCTTGTTGCGTTGGCTGAAAGAAACTTTGTAGCTATTCGCCAAGATCGATGATCTGTGACGTGTCCCACGGTTGGCTATAACCGAGCAGATCAAGCAATCCAGTGAGCAAACCACCAGTGAACCCCCAAATGGTGAGGTCGTGCACTAAAAATGCTGGGCCGATGTAACCCGATGAGTGACGAATCCGCACACGATTATCGGGACGCACGAGATCTGCAACAGAGATGCGTTCTACACGTGCAACTTCATTGGGATCCTTTGGTGAAATCTCATGGGGCTCTCGCCACCAGCCAACTATCGGAGTGACGGCATATCCAGAGACTGGCACCCACAATTTTGGTAATTCACCAATGATTTCCACTGTTTCTGGACGCAAACCAATTTCTTCTTGTGCTTCGCGTAGAGCACACTCAATGGCGGTTTCGTCTTCATCGAGTCCACCGCCGGGAAATGCAGGTTGTCCTGCATGTTGTCGCATTGATGACGCACGCTGAATGAAAACGAGATCTGGCACGTCTTGAGATTCGCCAAAGAGAATGAGCACCGCACTCTCACGGCCTTCAAATCCTTGTGGCATCGCGAATCGAGAGAATATGTCTGGTTGTGCATCGACAATTCTTGCGGAAATGTCTTCTACCCAGGTTGGTCGACTCACGATGCGAGAGCTCCCAAATGATCCTCGACCAGAGTTTCTATTTCTTGCACACTACTGAAGGCTCCAATTTTGCGGAACACAATTCGACCATCTTTGTCGATGAACAATGTTGTCGGAGGCGCTTGCACATTCAATGATGAACGCAGCACACCATCGGGATCTTCGAGACTCGGAAGATTCACGCCCCAATTGAAACTTCCTTCGATTGCTTGCGAAGTTTCATCCATCATCGCAAGTCCAAGCACCAGTACTTCTTCTGGATGCGAACTTTGAAATTGCTGCATCAATGGCATCTCTGCAGCGCAAGGTTCACACCACGATGCCCACACCGAAATCAACATCGGTCCACGCAAATGACTGAGATTTATTGTGGTTGTTCCTTGTAAACATTCCACTTCAACATCTGGCAATGCAGTGTCGCCCGTAGATGGAGTAGAGACAGTGCGAGCAGAAATGATTGATGAGCAGTCCTGAATCGATGGCGTCGGATTCGGAGACATTGTTGCTTGCGTTGACCCGCATGCACCCAACAAAAGTGCAGTAAGGACAAACAGCGCGCGTTTCATGCTCAAAGTCTGCCTTCTAGTTTCACAAGCTTTGCTGCGACCTCTGGGTGCGTCGGCCCTTCTCCGAAGGATGGGCAGAGTTTTGCGAGCGGACAGGCACCACATGCGGGTTTTTGGGAATGACAAATTCTTCGGCCGTGCCAAATGAGTACATGCGACAAATCAGTCCAGTCTTTGCGCGGGAAAATCTCCATAATCGCGAATTCCACTTTGACTGGGTCAGTCAGTTTGGTCCAACCAAAACGACGAACCAGTCGGCCGAAATGTGTGTCGACGGTCAGACCTGGAACATCAAAAGCATTACCTAAAACCACATTGGCTGTTTTTCGACCAACGCCCGGAAGGGTGATGAGTTCTTCGAGAGTGTGTGGGACTTCGCCATTGAAATCTGCAACAACTTTTTGCGCCATTCCAATAATGGAATTCGCCTTGTTGCGAAAGAAGCCGGTCGAGGCAATCATCGATTCAAGTTCTGCGCGATCTGCTTTTGCAAATGCTTGCGCAGTCTTGTATTTCTTGAAGAGCGCAGGGGTGACGAGATTTACTCGTTTATCAGTGCATTGCGCAGAGAGAATAGTCGCGACGGTGAGTTGCAGTGGATTGGCGAAATCAAGTTCGCACTTCGCTGCAGGATATGTGCGCTTGAGGATGCGCCAGATTGCCTTGGCATTTGCTACATCTACTTCACTCACAACGGCATTCAACTCCACCGCCGCGCGCTTACGCCAATGAGGACAGTTTCGCCCGTCGGGTCAAATGATCCACATCAAGAATGGTCACAGAACGTTGTTCTACTCGAACAAAATCACGATTCGCAAAGTCAGCTAACGCTTTATTCACTGTCTCACGGGAAGCGCCAACCAGCTGTGCAAGTTCTTCTTGGGTCATGTCGTGTTCGACGAATAACTCGCCACCACGCATCACACCAAACTTTTCTGACAACTCAATCAGCGCTTTCGCAACACGTGCGGGCACATCAAGGAAGATCAAATCTGCGAGCGCGCCTTCTGTGCGACGTAAACGCTGAGCCAAAGCTTGCAACAACTTCTCTGCAACTTCTGGACGACTAACGAGTAGTGGACGTAATGCATCGCGACTCAATCCAAGTACTGTCGCATCAGTCAGTGCAATAGCAGTTGCAGTGCGCTCGCCTGGATCAAACAAACTCAGTTCGCCAAACATTTCGCCGGGACCAAGCACTGCAATCAAAGTTTCGCGACCATCCGCAGCTTTCTGACCCAGAGTCACCTTGCCGCTCATGATCACGTAAAGACGATCTCCCAAATCATGCTCGCGAAAAATAACTTCACCCTTGCGTGCACGAACTTCAACCATTGATGCACGGAGAGCCGCAGCAGACTCAACATCGAGCGCTGCAAATAGTGGCGCTTTGTTTACTGGAACTTCCATGGTGTCAATCCTCTCCGAGTGCGTTACGGATTTTTCCGTACCTGGTGCAATTTCGTTTAGGACTTATTACCTAAATTCGACAACAACTTCGATTTCAACAGGTGCACCAAGTGGAAGTGCAGCCATACCAACGGATGAACGTGCATGTTTTGCAGCGTCACCGAAGATTTCCCCGAAAAGTTCACTCGCTCCATTGACAACTGCAGAGTGTTGAGTGAAGTCAGATGGACAAGCAATAAAACCAGTTACTTTGACAATGCGAACGACACGATCCAGATCACCAATCACGCTTTTGACGGCAGCAAGTGCATTCAAACCACTCTGTTGTGCACATGCTTTCGCGGTTTCGATATCAACATCGCGACCGACCAAACCTTCAGCCAAAAGCTTTCCTTCGACGGTTGGAAGTTGACCCGAGGTGAATACGAGATTGCCCGTGACAACGGCCGGAACGTATGCCGCGATAGGAGCTGGAACTACTGGAAGTGCGTGGCCGAGTTCGGCGATTTTGGCTTCGATTGCGCTGCTCATAGTCGGGCAAGCCTACGGTTGATTCTGCACGTGTGCTTTCCGAGGTTGGGTTTTGGCACTTCACATCTAGGCTCTGCCTCTATGCAGCAGGTACTCAAGAAACTTGTGATTGCGGGCCTTTATCTCGGGCTCTTGGTCTCAGGTGCTGCGCTACCCATTGTGGCTGTCGCTGGTGTTGCAGCGACTGGTTCTGTGAAGGGATTCACATCCATTCCCGACCAACTTCAGAAGCCGCCACTTCCTCAGCAAACTGTTTTGATGACTGCAGATGGCAAACGGCTCGCCACCTTGTATTACCAAGATCGCATTGAAGTTCCCATCACCGAAATCGCACAGGTGATGCAGGACGCTATCGTTTCGATTGAAGATTCTCGTTTCTACAAACATCGCGGTTTTGATTTGCGTGGCACTATGCGCGCGTTTGTCAGCAATGCTTCTGGCTCATCTGTTCAAGGTGGCTCCACCATCACTCAGCAGTATGTGAAAAATATTCTGGTTGCGAGTGCGACAGATGATTCGGCGGCAGCAGCAGCCACCGCACGTACGCCTGCACGTAAATTGCGCGAGATGCGTTATGCGCTTGCAGTAGAACGCACGATGTCCAAGAAAGAAATCCTCGCGGGATATCTCAACATTGCATACTTCGGAGCAGGTGCTTACGGAGTTGAAGCAGCATCGCGTCGATACTTCTCAAAATCTGCAAACGAACTGACACTCCCAGAGGCTTCACTGCTCGCGGGTCTGGTGCAGCGTCCATATGCTTTCGATCCGACTGTTCATCCAGACGCGGCAAAGAACCGTCGTTCTTTAGTGTTGAGCCGAATGGCAGATCTTGGATACATCACTCGCGATGAAGCGGACAAAGTTGCGAAGCAATCTGTCACGGAACTTCTCAACCCCACAACAAATGCAAACGGTTGCACTACTTCATTTGCTCCATACTTCTGTGATTATGCAGTCCATGTGATCCGTAGCTCGCCTGCATTTGGCAACACCCTTGCCGAACGCGATGCGTTCTTGCGCAAAGGTGGCCTCACCATCGTCACGACTCTTGATTCTGTTGCACAAGATGCAGCGCAAGCAGCGGTCAACAAAGTAATTCCACCTGACGATAAGAGCCAAAAAGGTGCTGCAATCACGATGATTACGCCTGGCACTGGCAGCATCGTTGCGATGGCACAAAACCGCACTTGGGGTATTTCAGGTGACGGGAAGACCTCGTACAACTACAACGCCGATCGCTCAATGGGTGGCACCATCGGTATGCAATCAGGTTCAACATTTAAAGCGTTCGTACTTGCCGCCGCCATTGAACAAGGAATTCCCGCCTCAGAACGCATGTTTGCGCCAGGTATGGGTTCCTTCTTGGGATTCTCCAACTGCACTGACGGCGCGAAGTTCCCCGAATATGTTGCCCGCAATGCGCACCTAGAAGGTGGCATCTACAACATGCGCACTGCGACCGCGCGTTCAATTAATACTTATTTCGTAGGCCTAGAACAGCGCACGGGAATTTGTCGTCCAGCAGAAATTGCAGAAGCACTCGGAATGCAAACCGGCAATGGCGCAAACCTCGCGCGCGTTCCTTCCTTCACGTTGGGTGCGAATGAAGTTTCACCGATGCGACTTGCGAATGCGTACGCAACCTTCGCGGCGCATGGTTTGTATTGTGAACCTCGCGCGATTCTCGATATCACCGATCGCGATGGCAATCACCTTCCAGTCCCTCCAATGGCATGCAACCAAGTTATCCAACGAAAAGTTGCTGACGGTGTGACTGAACTTTTGCATGGAGTTATTGAAGGCAATTTGTACGGACGTACTGGTGCTGGAATGAGCATCGGTCGCGATTCCGCTGGCAAAACTGGAACGACCAACAATTCCGCAGCCGTGTGGTTCGCTGGTTACACACCTGATCTAGCAGCTGCTGTCTGGGTGGGCGATCCACGCGGTGGTTACAAGCATCCAATGGAAAACGTCACTATCAACGGTAAGCACTACAAAGTTGTTTACGGAGCAACGCTTCCTGGACCTATTTGGAAACAGTCCATGATGGGCGCACTCAAAGGAAAGCCAAAAACTGCTTTCGATTTGAAGCTACCGTCGTCCATCACTGGCGTTGCAGACTCAATGGTTTGCCCAACAATTGGGCCAATCCCTCCGACAGCAACACCAATTGCGCATGTGAGTTACCCAAGCGAATGCACGCTCACAACGGATACTTCATCGGAGACAATTCCGAATCCGAGTTCAACTCCGTAATTACTGAGCTGTCAGCGTCACCAGCGACGCTTCTGGTCGACATGCAAAACGCACTGGCGTGTACGGATTCGTGCCGAGCCCTGCTGATACATGCATCGCCATTCCATGATGATCATGGAGTCCCTTTGCGCGCCGAGTATCAATATCGCAGTTAGTCACGAGCGCGCCGTAGAAAGGAATGCACAACTGGCCACCAT
>JBEGON010000177.1:0-4050 GCA_041181965.1 Actinomycetota bacterium | reverse complement strand
TCGCAACAAGTTTGGCTTGCGCAGCGTGAAGATCATCAACATGGAAAGCGATAGACGGAGTTGCAAGATCAAGACCTGAAGGATTGTCCTTCATCAACTCGAGCGGAACGAGTTCCAGAGCAGCATTTTGATTTGCGAAGCCAATTTTCACAATTGAGAAATCTCCCGCTTGCTTGCGTGACTTTTCAATCATGCCAACTTTTTCGGTCCAAAACTTCAGACATGCATCAACATCATCAACGTAAAGAACAACGTATCCAAATTGCATTGTTAACCTCGGGCTCGCTCCGACTCTGGCGCACCTATCAAAAGTTTCCAGAATTTCGCTGCGAACACTACTGAAGGTCTACAGCAATCGACACGGTTGCACTAGTGACAGTTCTTGAATCCGCCTCAAACTGCAACGAACCGCCTGAAGTAATCGGGGTTGCTAGTGCAATTGTGTCGGTGCCCACAGTCGAGGAGACCAAGACTTCATTTGAGCCATACACGCATCTATGCGCCGCAACATTCCCAAGGAACCCACGTGCGCTTCTGGATGAAAATGACATCACTGACTGCGTCGCTATTCAAAAGCAACTTGAGTTGTCGGCGCAGACCACATCGTCGATTCACACGCATCCCGCATTCGGCAGAAAGTACGAAGCCATGGTGGACCTGAGATTATTGCTGTAGTAAGAAGTGTCGGATTTCGCTTAGCTCAGAATTAGCAACACTGTAATTACAAACAGCGGATAGCGACCTTTCCAAAGTGTCCCGGGAATTGCGAATTTCCGACCTTTTCCCAATGAATTTGCGCTTCTTGAAGCGACCAGCGAGAAATCCGCGGCAATAACTGTTCGAGCAAGATACGAGTTTCGAGTTCTGCTACGTGATTGCCAATGCATGTGTGCGGACCAAAGCCAAAAGCAACGTGCGCCACTTTTTCTCGACGAATATTCACTGTGTCTGGAGACTCAAAAACTGAGTCATCGTGGTTCGCCGATGCGAAGTTCACAACAACAAAATCTTCTTCGGCGCGTTCTTGGTCGGAAATATCTTTTGCGTGAGGCGCAACTCGCTTCATTGCTGGGAGCGGTGTGAGAAAACGAAGAAATTCTGTGATCGCGGAAGTGATCGCAACTTCGCCACTACTAATCAACCCAACATCATCTGAATTATTCAAGAAATGCCAGACAGAAAAAGTGTTGAGCTTCACTACCGTGTCACGTCCGCCGGCAAGCATCACGCTACCTGCGCCAACAAATTCCTCTTCCGATAGTGGTGCGCCATCAATCTCCAACTTGCGTAAGAAACTCCATGCGGTATCGCTCTGCGCCTCTAGCGCTTCGCCAAACATTTGGTGCAAGTAGTTGTGAAGTTTCTCGCCTGAACGACCAGTTGGAGTTGTAATCCACACATCTGCGCCCCATGACATCCACTCATCGAAATCTTCAGGTCGGTTGTAGATCACACCAAGACATCGCACCACATAGGGCAATGCAACGTCGTTGATGAAATCTCCGCCACCACGCGATTCAAAGTCATTAAGTATCTGTGTAGCGTGATGGGTGAAATCTGGAATGAGTGATTCGATCCGAGGCCGAACGAACAGTGGATTGATTGCTGATCGGTAGGCGTGATGCCGAGGTGGGTCAACTTCAAGCGGAATCTGGCGATAATCGCGAACGTCTGCATCTCCTTGCAGATCCGATGAATACATTTCGGTGTCACGCAGAGCGGCTCTGACTTCCTTATGGCCTCGGATTTCTTGCATCATATGCGCATCGTATTTTGGAGCGTTCACTTCTCCATACCGCGTGCAACCAAGGATCGCTCGAACTCATCAGCCCTATAGGCCCGCAAGGAAACGGTCATAAGGAAAAACTAACAAGAAGACACTGAAGGTCGACGCAACAGGTTTCACATTGAAAAGATGGAGCCGCCTTGGGGAATCGAACCCCAGACCTTCTCATTACGAGTGAGATGCTCTACCAACTGAGCTAAGGCGGCGTGCTGTTAAGCGGCGGCAGAGTACCTGCCTCCTGCTGGAACAGATAAATCCGCCTTCAAAATTGAGGTTAGGTGTTCCTAACAGTTCCCGAATTGTTCCCTGTCGCTACCCTTCGCACATGCAGCTTGAGCCCAAAAAAACACGTGAAGATCTGACTCGTTTTGCGTGGCTGTCGATTGTTACCGCCGTCGCCACCATCACCTTGAAGGCTGGTTCTTACTTGCTGACGGGCTCGGTCGGCTTGCTCTCAGATGCTGCAGAATCAACAGTCAATTTAGTTGCTGCTGTCGTGGCGTTGGTTGCGTTGCGAGTGGCCGCACAACCGCCAGCCGAAGGACATCACTTCGGACGAACTAAAGCTGAATACCTATCAGCGGCAGTCGAAGGCATCATGATTTTCGTTGCAGCAGCATTTATTGTTTTTGCCGCAATCGGTCGCATCATGAATCCGCACGAACTCGAATCGGTTGGCGTTGGTCTCGCGATTTCAGTTGTCGCATCCATTCTCAACGGTGGTGTTGCCTTCATTCTTTTGCGTGCCGGACGCAAGTACAACTCAATCACGTTGAGTGCAGACGGAAAGCATTTGTTGACGGACGTTTGGACTTCGGTCGGTGTTCTGATTGGTGTTGGTCTCGTTGCTGTTAGCGGTTGGATTGTTCTAGATCCCATCGTGGCATTACTTGTTGGTCTCAACATCATTTGGACTGGTTGGCATTTGGTTTCCGAATCGCTCGATGGCTTGATGGATCACGCGATGTCAAAAGAAGATCTCGAGAAGATTGCTGGAATCCTCGCTGAATTCAAGAGCGAAGAAGTTCACTTCCATGCAGTTCGCACGCGAGTTGCTGGTCACCTAGCTTTCATTGATATGCACTGCTTGGTTCCAGGAACGTGGTCAGTCCAGCAAGGGCACGACTTGATTCATAATGTCGAGAGTCGCTTTGGCCAAGATTTCCCAGATGCAGAAGTGCTCGTGCATATGGAACCTCTTGAAGACCCACGTTCACATGAAGGTTTCTTTGATTCATTGAGCAACCACAATGGAAACAACTAATGACTATCAACCTCAACGATTCTGAAATCGCCGAAGTATTTGGCAATGCAGATCCTCGCGAGCATGCTGCCGAGGCTGAATCTCGCTGGGGCGCTACGGATGCTTACAAAGAATCAGCAGTGAAAACTGCTGGTTATTCAAAAGAAGATTGGCAAAGAGTTCAAGCGCAAACTCAAGCAAATATCGATGCTTTTGTTACTGCAAAGCAGTCAGGTTTGTCGGCTGAAAGTGTCGAAGCGATGGCGGCGGCCGAAGCTCATCGCCAGCAAATCTGCGAGTTCTATTATGCATGCGACTACACAATGCATACCAATCTTGCAGACATGTATATCGCGGATCAACGATTTACTTCGTTCTACGACAAACACGCCGTCGGTCTTGCGCAATATGTGCGTGACGCGATTTACGCCAACGCAATTTCACATTCTTAATCTGCAAGCATCGGATTGTCAGGCTGGCACACAGTATTGGCGGTTGGCTGCGTTCCATTCAAGAAAAAATTATCCACGATATTGTCGATGCAGGTAGATCCACTGAAGTATGAAGTGTGACCGTCGCCAGTCATTTCGATGAATGTGGAATCGCCTAATTCTTTCGCGAGTGCTTGCGCCCATTTGAGCGGAGTTGCAGGGTCGTACTTATTACCAATCACAACGATTGGTGTTGCAACATCAACCTTTACATCTGACGGTGCTGCGATGCCAGTTACTGGCCAATCAACACAACTGCCTTCTCCCCACGCCATCATGCGACCGGTGATCGGTGCAGCGGCTTGAAATTCAGGAATCATGGCAGCGATGTCTTTATTGGTGGACACACCGGAGTCAAGGCACGAGATTGCAACAAATGCTTCATTGCTGTTGTCTTCATAGGTGCCATTCGGATTACGGCTGGTCGCCCAGTCACTGATGGCGAGCAAGTCGGAACCATCGCCGTTGTATGCGGAATCAAGCCCTTGAATCAGCCAGTCCCAACCACCGTCGGCCACATACAGCGGCAT
>JBEGON010000176.1:0-5532 GCA_041181965.1 Actinomycetota bacterium | reverse complement strand
ACGTTGTGAACCAAGCTGCACAAGATGGCTATACGGAAACCATGTTCGGTCGTCGACGACTTCTGCCGGAACTTACGTCGTCCAATCCTCAATTGCGCGCGCAAGCCGAACGCATGGCCCTCAATGCGCCAATTCAAGGAAGTGCGGCCGATCTTATGAAACTGGCCATGCTTGGAGTTGAACATCGACTCCACGAGGCTGGCTTGAAATCGAGATTGCTCTTGCAGGTGCACGACGAATTAGTGCTCGAAATTGCGGCAGGCGAGCGTGAGCAGGTGGAGAAATTGGTACGCGCTGGCATGGGGCAGGCAGCTACTTTGAAAGTTGCCCTCGACGTCACAGTTGGGGCTGGCCCTAATTGGAACGCCGCCGCGCACTGATTCGTGCTCAAAAAGTCCGATTTGGCTGGTTTTGAGGGTTAAAAAATGCCTCTAGAATTCGCCGGCGCTCATCGGAGAACCTTCAGACCTAGGTTGGTTCTTGCTCAGGCAACGGTGGCGAAACCAAAAACGGAGCAATTAATTAATGACCATCAAAAACATCGCTGTTAATGACATCGGTTCAGTTGAGGATTTCCTCGCAGCGATCGACTCAACCCTTAAGAACTTCGATGACGGAGACCTCGTAGAAGGCATCATCGTCAAAGTAGATCGTGACGAAGTTCTGCTCGATATCGGATACAAAACTGAAGGTGTTATTCCTTCTCGTGAACTTTCCATCAAACACGACATCGATCCAGATCAAATCGTCAAAGTTGGCGACCGGATCGAAGCCCTTGTTCTTCAAAAAGAAGACAAAGAAGGTCGTCTCATCCTCTCCAAGAAGCGCGCACAGTACGAACGCGCCTGGGGCGATATCGAAAAGGTTAAAGAAGCAGATGGCGTCGTTAAGGGCACCGTTATCGAAGTTGTTAAAGGTGGCCTGATTCTCGACATCGGTCTCCGTGGCTTCTTGCCAGCATCTTTGGTTGAAATGCGCCGCGTTCGCGACCTCGCTCCTTACATCGGTAAAGAAATCGAAGCGAAGATCATCGAACTCGACAAGAACCGTAACAACGTTGTGTTGAGCCGTCGCGCATTCCTCGAACACTCACAGTCAGAATCACGCAGCACTTTCTTGCACAATTTGGCTAAGGGTCAGGTTCGCAAGGGTGTCGTTTCTTCTATCGTGAACTTCGGTGCGTTTGTTGACCTCGGTGGTGTTGACGGTCTCGTTCACGTATCTGAATTGTCATGGAAGCACATCGATCATCCGAACGAAGTTGTTGAAGTCGGCGACGAAGTGACTGTCGAAGTTCTTGAAGTTGATATGGACCGCGAACGTGTTTCATTGTCACTCAAGTCAACCCAAGAGGATCCATGGCAGCACTTCGCACGCACCCACCAGTTGGGTCAGGTTGTGCCAGGTACTGTGACCAAGCTCGTTCCATTCGGCGCATTTGTTCGCGTTCAAGAAGGAATCGAAGGTTTGGTTCACATCTCTGAATTGGCCGAACGCCACGTTGAAATCCCAGAACAAGTTGTTCAGGTCAACGATGAAGTGACCGTCAAGGTTATCGACATCGATCTCGAACGTCGTCGCATTTCATTGTCTCTCAAGCAGGCAAGCGAATCAGGCGTGAGCGACCCATCAGAAGGTTTCGACCCCTACTTGTACGGAATGCCAGCGTCTTACGACGAAGCAGGCAAGTACATCGGTCCAGACGGTTTCGATCCAGAAACTGGCGAATGGAAAGCTGGTTCTGAAGATCAGCGCACCGAATGGGAAAAGCAGTACGCAGAAGCACACGCACGTTGGGAAGCGCATCGCGCACAACTTGCCGAAGCCGCTGCAGCAACCGAAAACGCTTAAGCAAGCAAACGAAAGAGGGTCTCGTGTTTACGAGGCCCTCTTTCGCTATTGCTGACAAGATAGCCCGGTGACTGTGGTGTTTGTAACTGGCGAAATCGGCGCAGGTAAATCCACTCTCTGTTCTCTACTAGAAGAGTTGGGTGCGGAAGTGATTTCTGCAGATGACGTCGTATCCGATGTGTATGAAAACCAACCTGATGTGTTGAGTCGCATTGAACACGTTTTGGGCAAGAATGTTCGTATGCCAAATGGATCTTTGGATCGAGCAACAATGGCCAATGTGATTTTCTCGTCACCATCACTACGTGCAGAGGTTGAGGCGATTGTGCATCCCAAGGTTCGCGAGGTACTTCAGGCGCGTTTAGGCGCGTCGACTGCGTCGGTGACTGTTTACGATGTTCCAATAGTGCGTGAACGCGAACCACTCGCTGATGTTGTGGTCAATGTGATTGCGCCTGTAGAGGTACGACTAGCGCGTCTTATGTCACGCGGAATGTCTGAGCACGATGCGCGAATGCGAATGGAAGCTCAAGCGGGAGACGATTCCCGATTGCGAGATTTCGATGTAGTGATTGAAAACAGTGGGGACAAAACCGCGTTGCGTGCGGATGCGGTTCGGTTGATGGAGATGGTTGCGTGACCCGCCCGGTTTCAGATCTCGAAAAATCCATGGCACCTTTCAAGGTTGTATCTGAATTTGAACCCGCAGGTGATCAGCCAGCTGCAATTGAAGAAATCGCGCGTCGGATTAACGCCGGTGAACAGGATGTGGTTCTCCTCGGCGCTACTGGCACTGGTAAATCTGCCACAACTGCATGGTTGGTGGAGAAACTGCAACGTCCCACCTTGGTAATGGCGCCAAACAAAACACTTGCGGCCCAATTGGCGCAGGAGTTTCGTGAATTGCTGCCAGACAATGCTGTCGAGTATTTCGTTTCCTATTACGACTATTACCAGCCCGAGGCCTACCTGCCGCAAACTGATACGTTCATTGAAAAGGACAAGCAAGTAAATGCTGAAGTAGAACGATTGCGCTACAAAGCCACATTTTCACTTCTTACTCGTCGTGACGTAATTGTGGTTTCCACGGTTTCATGCATTTATGGCCTTGGCACACCGCAGGAGTACATCGATCGCATGGTGACGCTTGAAGTGGGCCAAACGGTGGATCGTGATGTTTTGTTACGCCAACTCGTCAACATTCAATACGCGCGAAATGACATCGCTTTTGAACGAGGAACATTTCGTGTGCGAGGAGACACTGTTGAAGTGTTTCCTGTATATGAAGAGAACCCGCTGCGCATTGAATTCTTTGGTGACGACATAGATAGCTTGATGGTTCTGAATCCGATTACTGGTGAAATTATTGACGATGTTAAGCGGCTTTCGATTTTCCCCGCAACTCATTACGTTGCGGGTCCAGAGCGACTGCAACGCGCCATTGGTGACATCGAAGGGGAGTTGCAGGTTCGTTTGCAAGAGTTTGAATCGCAGAACAAGCTTCTCGAAGCTCAGCGACTCAAAATGCGGACTCAACATGACATCGAAATGTTGCAGCAAATTGGTACCTGTTCCGGTGTCGAGAACTATTCGCGGCACCTCGATGGTCGTGAAGCCGGATCTCCTCCCAACTGTTTGCTCGACTATTTCCCTGAAGATTTCTTGTTGGTTGTAGATGAAAGTCACGTAACGATTCCGCAAATTGGTGGCATGTTTGAAGGTGACGCTTCTCGAAAACGTACTCTTGTTGAATATGGGTTCAGGCTCCCAAGTGCTATGGATAACCGACCATTGCGATGGGATGAATTTGTTGAGCGCACTGGTCAGACGGTGTATCTGTCTGCAACACCAGGTAAGTATGAGCTTGAAAAAGTTAACAACGATGTTGTCGAGCAAGTGATTCGTCCGACTGGGTTGATTGACCCAGAAATCATCGTAAAACCTACAAAGGGTCAGATTGATGATCTGCTCCATGAAATCAAAGAGCGTGTAGAGCGTGACGAACGCGTACTTGTTACGACTCTCACGAAAAAGATGTCTGAAGATTTGACTGACTATTTGTTGGAACAAGGGGTAAAGGTCCGCTATTTGCATTCGGATGTTGATACCTTGCGCCGCATTGAATTGCTTCGTGAATTGCGACTTGGTGAATTTGATGTGCTTGTAGGTATCAACCTCTTGCGAGAAGGTTTGGATTTGCCTGAAGTATCTCTGGTGGCCATCCTCGATGCGGATAAAGCGGGCTTTTTGCGTTCTGCGACGTCTCTTATTCAAACAATTGGTCGTGCGGCACGAAATGTTTCGGGTCAAGTTCACATGTACGCCGATGAAATTACTGCGGCTATGGATCATGCAATTTCCGAAACAAATCGCAGACGGGCAAAACAAATCGCCTACAACGTGGAACGGGGCATAGACCCACAGCCCTTGCGTAAGAAGATTGCCGATATCACTGATTCACTGGCGCGAGAGAGTGCCGAAACTGAAATGGTGGTTGCGCAAAGCAAAGCACTGCGCGCTGGTTTGAACAAGAAATCATCAAAAGAGATGTCGGAGCTTGTTGAACTTATTGAAGAATTGTCAGTCCAAATGCAACAAGCTGCCAGCAGTCTGCAATTTGAAGTGGCTGCTCGATATCGCGATGAAATAAATGAGCTTCGCCGCGAATTGCGCGGTATGCGTGAAGGTCAATAGCGAAAGTGGAATACTAGATTCGTGATTATTCCTGCGTGGCTTCAACTAGCAACATTCTCGGCGTTTGTTCTGGTACTCCTGCTGGACTTCGTTTTCGTTGAGCGTCGACCTCACGACTTCTCAACCCGGGAAGCCACACTGTGGGTTGGAATTTATGTCTCGTTGGCGTTGATATTTACCGGCGTACTGTTGGTGGAATTCAATGGTGAGATTGCGCAGCAATTCTTTTCTGCGTATCTGACTGAATACAGTCTTAGTATCGATAATCTCTTCGTATTTATGGTGGTCATGTCCACGTTTGCTGTGCCCAAGGTGGCCCAGCATCGTGTGTTGATGTTCGGCATTTTGTTTGCTTTGGCGTTGCGTGCGTTATTGATTGTTTTAGGCGTCCAACTCATTCGCACATTCGAAGCCTCATTCATCGTTTTCGGTTTGTTTTTGCTGTGGACTGCGTGGAAAGTCGCAACTAGCGAAGAAGATGAAGAACCGCAGCACATTAAAGATCATATTCTCGTGAAAATGGCATCTAAGTTGTTCCCAACTCATCCAGAGTATTCCGGCAGTCGGATTACCGTGGTTTTGGACAAAAAGCGATATCTGACACCTATTGCATTGGTGATGTTGGTAATCGGCGCAACTGATCTACTTTTTGCCCTCGACAGTATCCCAGCGGTTCTTGGTTTGACCACTGAAACTTTTATTGTATTGACAAGCAACGCTTTTGCTTTGATGGGTTTGCGACAGCTATATTTTTTGCTTAATGGTTTGCTCGATCGCCTAGTACATCTGGCTCGAGGTCTTTCACTCATCCTTGCATTCATTGGCGTCAAATTGATGCTTGAAGGCGCCGACCAGGGATTTGGCGTTCATGTTGTCGATATTCCCACCTCAGTTTCATTGCTTGTTATTGCTGCAGTTTTGGCTGTGACAACAGTGACGTCACTTATTGCGACTCGTCACGAACAAAGCGTTATCCAAGACACGGTT
>JBEGON010000175.1:0-7093 GCA_041181965.1 Actinomycetota bacterium | reverse complement strand
TCAGCAAGTGAGCAATCACGCCGAGTTTGTCTGAAACCTTTGAACCACCCAAAACAACTGTGTATGGACGATCTGGATCATCGAGCACTTTGCGGAAAACTTTGGTTTCAACTTCTACAAGTAAACCAGCGGCATGCGGCAGGAGCCGGGCAACATCTGTGACGGAAGCTTGTTCGCGATGAACAACACCGAAACCATCGCTGACGAATGCGTCACCAAAAGCCGCGAGTTCGCGCGCGAGTGAAGCACGTTCTTCGGCGACTTTGCTGGTTTCGCGAGCATCAAAACGAACATTTTCTAACAACACAACATCGCCAGGATGAGCCGCAGCAACGGCTGCTTTAGCGCTCTCCCCGACGACATCTGTTGCGTAAGAAACCGGACGACCGAGCAATTCGCCCAAGCGAACGGCAACTGGTTCGAGAGTGAAAGCAGGGTCTGGTTCACCCTTTGGGCGACCGAGGTGCGCCATCAAAACAACAGACGCACCTGCATCAAGCAAGCGTTGAATGGTTGGGATGGCGGCGCGAATGCGACCGTCGTCGGAAATCTGACGTGGTTCAACACCCTTTGCAAAAGGGACGTTGAAATCAACACGAACCAAAACCCGACGGCCGGCCACATCCAAGTCGCTCAAAGAGCGAATGGTCACAGTGATGCGCCTACATGCTTGACGAGATCAACGAGGCGGTTTGAGTAACCCCATTCGTTGTCATACCAAGAAACAACCTTGACCATATCGCCGTTGACGTATGTCAAACCAGAATCGAAGATTGACGATGCTGGGTTGGTAACAATGTCGGTAGAAACGATTGGATCTTCGGTGTATTCCAAGATGCCCTTCAATGCGCCTTCAGAAGCTTTCTTCATCGCAGCATTGATTTCTTCCTTGGTGACTTCGCGACCGAGGGTCACAGTGAGGTCCGTTGCAGAACCAGTTGGAACAGGAACGCGCATTGCGTAACCGTCCAACTTGCCCTTGAGCTGTGGCAATACGAGAGAAATTGCCTTTGCTGCACCAGTGGTAGTTGGGATGATGTTGGTAGCAGCAGCACGTGCGCGACGGAGATCCTTGTGTGGGAAGTCCAAAATAACCTGGTCATTGGTGTACGCGTGAATGGTGGTCATCATGCCCTTAACGATGCCGAACTCTTCGTCAAGAACCTTGGCGAATGGAGCCAAGCAGTTGGTGGTGCATGATGCGTTAGAGATGATGTTGTGTGACTTAGCGTCGTACTTGTCATGGTTCACACCCATCACGATGGTGATGTCTTCACCCTTCGCAGGAGCAGAAATGATGACCTTCTTTGCGCCCGCAGTGATATGCGCTGCAGCTTTGTCAGCATCGGTGAAGTGACCGGTTGATTCGATAACAATGTCTGCACCGAGAGCGCCCCACGGAAGGTTTGCTGGATCGCGATCTGCAACAACTTTGAATGAAGTCTTTCCAACCTTGATGGTGTCGCCTTCGACAGAAACGGGGTGTTCAAGGCGACCGAGAATGCTGTCGTACTTGAGAAGATGTGCAAGTGTGTTGATGTCCGTGAGATCGTTGATGCCAACAACCTGTACATCTGCGCCTGACGCGAGAAGCGCGCGGTAGAAGTTACGTCCAATGCGGCCAAAGCCGTTGATTCCGACCTTAACGGTCACTTCGGTCTCCTTAAATCAGCCATGAGGCTCTGAGTGGGATGGAGGGCTCGAATCGTCTTTGATAAGCCAAAATTCCGTGGCAGAGTCTATCGGAGGGCGGTTTGAAGGATTGGGACTTAGGTCCGGCTAATTGTCGAGCATGTCAGGGGTGACTGCTTGCTCAGTATCCGGGATCCCTAGATCAGCGGCCGCCTTGTCCGCCATCGCCAGGAGACGGCGAATCCGACCCGCAATGGCGTCCTTGGTCATAGGCGGGTTGGCCAGAGCTCCAAGCTCTTCCAAGCTCGCCTGACCGTGCTGGACGCGAAGTTGGCCCGCTTCGAGTAAGTGGTCAGGGATGGTTGGTCCAAGAATCTCTAGAGCGCGCTGAACCCGCGCACTTGCAGCTACAGCTGCCCGAGCACTACGGCGCATATTCGCGTCATCGAAATTGGCCAAGCGATTGGCGGTCGCGCGCACTTCGCGACGCATCCGACGTTCCTCCCACGCCATGACGCTGTCATGAGCTCCTATACGAGTAAGCAAGGCACTAATGGCATCGCCATCGCGAACAACGACGCGATCAACATTACGAACTTCGCGCGCTTTCGCGACAATGCCGAGACGACGAGCAGCACCGACAAGAGCCAACGCAGATTCACCACCAGGGCAGGTGATTTCAAGAGCTCCACTTCGACCTGGTTCGGTGAGCGAACCGTGAGCAAGAAAAGCACCGCGCCATGCGGCTTCAGCGTCACAAATGCCACCGTTGACAACTGCTGGCGGCAATCCACGCACTGGACGACCTTTGGAATCAACAAGTCCTACTTGCTGCGCAACGCGATCAGCGTTGTTGGTAACACGGACTACATAACGCGAACCTTTGCGAATGCCACTGGGTGCCATGACACTTACTTCAGATTCCGCGCCAAAAACTTCTAGCAATGATGCACGCAAACGCCGCGCTACGAACGCGGTATCGAGTTCTGCTTCGAGAACGATGCTGCCCGCAACAATATGAATTGATCCGCCGAAACGAAGCAGCGCGCTCACTTCAGCTTTACGGCAACACACTTTGGACACTGGTAGGTGTGCGAGTTCATCTTTCAAGGCGGATGTCATCGCCATTAGTCGCACACCTCCGTACTCAGATACCTCGCTAAGACTTGAGCCAAGGCCGCCGGATTATGAACCTGCGGATTGCTCGAATCAGCGATGTGGGCGGAGACTACTTCGGCACCGAGCCTTTGCGCAGCCGTTTCTACATCTTTTTCTGCTAGCTCCTGCTCGATGAAGACCGCGTTGAAGCGCAAATCGCGACCATGAGCGGCAATGGAGTCCACATGGGCGGCAAGCGAATAGCCAGAAGTCTCCCCGGTTTGGGCGCATAGATTGGCAATAAGCAACTTTCGAGCGGAACTTTCTCGCAAGGCTCGGGCCATTTCTGGTAGGACTAAGTGGTTGATCACACTTGTGTACCAAGAACCAGGCCCCATCACAATGACATCTGCTTGCGCAATAGCTTCCATCGTCTCTGGACACATTTGTGCATCAGCGGGTTCGAGTCGCACATCAACAACCTTGCCGAGAGTGCGAGCAACAGAAATCTGACCGAATACCTGTTGAACCCCGCCACCCTCGAACTCAACATCCGCAACGACATCAAGCGGCTGCATTGCGAGCGGCAACACTCGACCTTGCGCGTGCAACAAACGACACACCGCATCAAGTCCTGCAACAACATCGCCTTGTTTTTGCCACAAGGCAGTGATGAGAAGATTCCCTAACGCGTGACCTTGAAGCGGCCCCGCGCCTGAGAAACGATGTTGCAGTACATCTGCCCACATCCGACCTTCAGTTTCTTCATCACACAATGCAGTGAGCGCCATCCGCAAATCGCCAGGTGGAATGACTGAAAACTCTTCACGTAATCGCCCGCTACTGCCGCCGTTGTCACTCACTCCAACAATTGCTATGAGGTGCGGAGTGATTTTTTTCAAAGCGCGCAGCGATGCACTTAAACCGTGACCGCCGCCTAAGGCAACTATTTTGAGTGAAGGAAGTGCATGTGCGGTCATTCGCGACCACGATCACGGTGCACGGTATGCACCTCAACTCCATGCTTCACCAAACGCGCCGCAAGATTTTCAGCAATCGCCACGCTGCGATGTTGGCCGCCTGTGCATCCAATAGCGACCGTGACATAGCGCTTACCCTCACGCAAATAACCTTCAGTGACGCCTTGGAGTAGACCTGAAAATTGGGTCAGGAAGAACTTCGCATCTGGCTGTTCAACAACATAATCATTGACTGGCGCATCAAGACCGGTGAGATGACGCAACTCTTCGATCCAAAATGGGTTCGGAAGGAAACGAACATCCGCAACGTAATCCGCATCGACTGGAATTCCATACTTAAAACCAAATGAAGTAACGGTCACTCGTAGTCGGGTTTCTTGAGTGTCAAAAGCCGATTCAATTTCTCTGCGCAGGTCGTGAACGTTGCGTTCGGTTGTGTCGATAATCAAATCTGCTTGATCACGCAAAGGCTGTAGCAGAGCACGTTCTTGCTGAACCGCTTCGAGCAGAGTTGCTGCACTGTGCAAAGGGTGCGGCCGACGAGTCGATTCAAAACGACGAACCAACAAAGCGTCATTTGCTTCTAGAAAAACGACGGTGAGATTGCTTACAAGAGGTTTAACTTCATCCAAACTTGAAGCCAATGAATCAAAGAAACGACCGCCGCGAGCATCCGCAACCACTGCAATTCGCGGGACTCCCCCTTGTGCGCTCACTGTTTCAATCGTGGACGACAACAACTGCGGCGGCAAGTTGTCAATCACCATGAAGCCGATGTCTTCGAGTGCACGGGCAGCAGTAGACCGACCAGCACCAGACAAGCCGGTGAGGAGCACTAGTTCAGGAGCTTTTCCCATGGGCACACTGTGTCAGATGCGTCAAGCACCTTCCACAACCTCTCCAGTCGTCATGTTGATGCTGATTTCAGGCTCCAAGGCAGCTAATTGAGAATGGATACTTTCAGCCAACACCGACCCAATGCCCGGGACAGAAGCGATGTCTTCAACCGTTGCCTGCTTCAATTTCTTTAAGGACCCGAATGCTTTCAGCAAACTCTTCTTACGAACCTCTCCAAGTCCGGAAATATCATCAAGGGTTGATGCAAGGAGAGATTTACGGCCTCTTTGTCGTTGATGAGCAATGGCAAAACGGTGCGCTTCATCACGCACCCTCTGCAACATAAAAAGACCTTCACTCGAACGAGGGAAAATAATGGGATCGGAAGAATCAGGTAGCCAAACTTCTTCAAGTCTTTTCGCCAGGCCAACCACTGGAATCTTTTGATTTAGTGATTGCAAAACTTCTGATGCAGCATTGACTTGCGGCGCACCACCATCGATCACCAAAAGTTGTGGCGGATATGCAAACTTCCGAGTATCCGCTTGCGCCTCAGATTTGAATCGTCTTTCAACAACTTCTGCAATGCTGCCAACATCGTCATTGCCTCGACCATGTTTAATAACGAATCGACGATAAGCACTCTTCTGGGGCAAGCCGTCCTCGAAAACTACCAGCGATGCAACCACGTTATCGCCATCAAAATGGGAAACGTCAATACATTCGATTCTTAACGGCGCGTTTTTGAGATCGAGATACTCAGCAATCTCTTCGAGGGCTTGCGAACGACTGGCAATATCTGCCCCTCGTCGGCTGCGATACAGCGCCAAAGCAGATTCAGCGTTCTTTTGAACCAGCTGCATCACTTCGAGTTTTTCACCACGTTGCGGTACACGGATTTCCACTTTCTTGCCGCGCTTTTCTGAAATCCAATCGGCCAGCAATAGTTGATTTTCGATTTCTGCACTGACCAAAATCTCAGCCGGAATCGATTCCGATTTTTCATAAAGCTGAGAAACGAAGCGCTCAAGCAATTCTCCTCGCGAAGAATCCTCTGACTTATCTGAAACAAATCCACGTTCACCAGTGATTCGCCCCTGTCGCACATGGAATACCTGCACGCTGGCTGCGAGTTCATCATCGAAAACAGCAATGACATCCGCTTCGGCGTTCTGACTCAAAACCACAGCCGAACGCTGCACAACGCTTTCGACAGCAGCAATGTCATCTCGTAGACGAGCCGCCTTTTCGAATTCCAAGGCATCGCTCGCCGTCTGCATCTCCACATTAAGCCGCTTGAGTAGCGTTTTTGATTCACCATTAATCAAATCGATGAAGCCGTCTATCAATTCGCGATGCTGAGTTTCATCCAGGCGACCGACACACGGTGCTGCGCATTTATCAATATAACCCAACAAACAGGGACGCCCTGACGCTTTAGCGCGTTTGAAATTTGCATCGCTGCAGGTTCGCACAGGAAATACACGCAGCAAGCGATCAATAGTGTCGCGAATTTGCCACGCTTGAATATAAGGTCCGAAATACTTCCAACCTTTTCGACGGTCACCTCGAACCACCATGACACGCGGAAACTTTTCGTTCACACTCACCGCAAGCCATGGATATGACTTGTCATCACGGAAGCGAACATTGAAACGCGGGTCGTATTCGTTGATCCACGAGTGTTCGAGCTGCAAGGCCTCTACTTCGCTATTAACGCTCACCCAGTCAATTGACTGAGCTGTTTCCAACATGGCCACAGTGCGCGGATGCAATGAATCAACATCAGCGAAATATGAAGTGATGCGGTTGCGGAGATTCTTTGCTTTGCCAACATAGATAACGCGTTGATTTTCATCCCAATAGCGATAGACACCTGGTGAGGTCGGTATATCGCCCGTTTTGGGACGCCAATCAAAAGCCATCTGCGCTACTTCAATAATGGCGCTAGGAAGCGTCCTGTGTGGCTGCTCTTTACCTTGGCAACATCTTCAGGAGTACCAGTGGTGAGCACTTCTCCACCCCGGTGACCGCCTTCAGGACCCATGTCGATCAACCAGTCTGCACACTTGACCACGTCAAGATTGTGTTCAATAACAATGACGGTGTTGCCTTTTTCAACCAATGATTGCAACACAATCAGAAGCTTGCGAATGTCTTCGAAATGTAAACCCGTTGTCGGTTCATCGAGTACATACACCGTACGACCTGTAGAACGTTTTTGAAGTTCGCTCGCAAGCTTCACACGTTGCGCTTCACCACCTGACAAAGTGGTGGCTGGCTGACCGAGTCGAACGTATCCAAGACCAACATCCACCAAGGTTTGAAGATGGCGTGCGATTGCAGGGATTGGACCGAAGAATTCCAACGCCTCTTCAATAGGCATATTCAAAACATCGGAGATTGTCTTGCCCTTGTAATGAACTTCCAAGGTTTCACGGTTGTATCGGGCGCCGCGACAAACTTCGCAAGGAACATACACATCGGGCAGAAAGTTCATTTCGATGCGGATGGTTCCGTCGCCTGTACACGATTCGCAACGACCG
>JBEGON010000174.1:0-9514 GCA_041181965.1 Actinomycetota bacterium | reverse complement strand
TTCTTGTCTGCAGCAGCAAGATCATTGAGAATTTTCTCTGCGAGGAAGACGTTTTCATCCTTTGGCAATGAAAGCCCATACCCGTGGGTGCGCAAGGACTTAGCGATTGCCTTGAGTTTCTCTTCACGCTTCATGTAGTTCTCCCTTCAAGCGAGGGGTGAATTTTCCCACAACTCATGCCAAACATCGGTGATATCAGCGAAATTCAGGTGAACAAATCCTGAATCAAGGACTTTTGCGGGTTGCTTCTGGGGCGCATACAGAGTGGACTAGCGGCGTTAGGGGGCAGAAATGTCACGCGTAACTCTTCAATTCCTCGGTGCCGTCGGCACGGTGACCGGTAGCAAGTTTGCAGTCAAGACTTCAGGCAGCCATGTGCTTGTTGATTGTGGAATGTTTCAAGGCCTCAAAGAGTTGCGTTTACGCAACTGGGAGAAGTTGCCCATTGATGTGAGTGCACTCGATGCGGTCGTGTTGACTCACGCGCACTTGGATCACTGTGGCTATTTGCCAGCTCTTGTGAAGCATGGGTTTAAAGGTCCAATTTATGGAACCGAATGGACACTCAAACTCGCAGAAGTGATTCTGCGCGATTCTGCAAAACTCCAAATGGAGGACGCGGAATATGCACGTAAGAAAGGTTTCTCAAAACATCAGCCTGCGAAAGCATTGTATGAAGAGGAAGATGTCCAACGGGCACTCGCACTTTTCCGTCCAATTGAATTCTTCAAGACCACAGCGATTACAGATGATGTTTCAGTACTCGCCTACCCCTGTGGTCACGTGCTGGGTGCTGCTTTCCTCGAGATGCATGCGGGAAACAAAAGAATTTTGTTTACGGGTGATATGGGTCGTTCTGGCCATCCCATTTTGCGTGCACCAGAACGTATTCCAACTGGCCACTTTGACGCAGTGCTTGCAGAGTCCACGTACGGTAATCGCACACACGAAGTTCCGAGTGGCGCATTTGCCGATGCCATCAATCGCACGTTGAAACGCAAAGGAAGTGTTTTGATTCCAGCGTTTGCGGTCGATCGCACCGAAGTCATCCTGATGGAATTGCGACGTTTGATGGATCAACAAATCATTCCGCGAGTTCCGATTTTTGCAGACTCACCCATGGCGCTGACGACGTTGAACTATTACCGCGCTGCCATCAAGGAAAGCTCTCTCGAAATTCGTCCAGAAATTTCCGAGGCTTACAAGTCCGAAGATTTGTTTGATCCAGGCAGCTTGAATGAAGTGACAACAATTGAAGCATCAAAGCGACTCAATAATCCTTCGCAACCTTGCATCATCATCTCTGCCAGTGGCATGGCCACCGGTGGACGTGTAGTGCATCACCTCGAAGGCATGCTGCCAAACCCTAAGAACTCTGTGTTGCTCGTGGGTTATCAAGCAGCAGGAACTCGCGGTCGTTCTCTGCTAGATGGCGTGCCCGCGCTGAAAATGTATGGCAAGTACGTTCAAGTGAAAGCCGAAATTGTGCAAGTGGGTGAATTCTCAGTGCACGCAGACTCGGGCGAAATGATCGAATGGTTGAGCGACGCAAGCACACCACCGAGTGCGCTCTTTGTCATTCACGGCGAAGAAGAAGCGGCCGCGACATTTGCTCACACAGTTCACCAGCAACTTGGCTGGATGACAGTGTTGCCAAAGCCCGATGAAATCGTGCAGTTGTAGTTGTTACGCCTTCTGGCCGTAGTTGGCGAGAAGAGCATGCACTTTGGCAATTTCTTCAGCTGGCAAAACTTTGATGTCTTTACCGGTAGCCATTGCTTTCAGCTGAATTTCGCAGATGTATTCCAAGTACTGCAACTGGTCATATGCCTTGCTCAGATTCTTTCCAGCAGAAACCGCACCATGATTGCTCATCAATGCAGCAGTGCGATCTTCAAGTGCAACGCGCACATTCTCTGCTAGTTCATCGGAACCAAAAGTTGCGTATTTCGCTACACGCACCGCTCCCCCAAACATTGCGCTGTAGTAATGCGACGTTGGCACTTCGTCGACTACGAGTGACATAGCGGTGCTTGAAATCGCGTGCGTGTGCACGATTGCCTGATGCGCACTTGATTCATAAATCGAAAGATGCAAGGGCAATTCGCTAGAAGGTTTCAAGGTCCCCTCAAGCACCTTTCCTTGCATGTCGACCTCGACAATATGTTCAGCAGTCATCGCTCGGTAGTCAAAACCAGATGGCGAAATCAGCACTGAATCTTCAATGCGCATCGATGCATTGCCGGCCGTGCCGACGACGAGACCATCGATGAGCAATTGCTTACAGGCATCGACGAGTTCTTGGCGTTGACGAGCAAACTTCATGATGACCTACTTCGCTAGTTCTGCAGATGCTGCCTGCGCTTGTTTGATGGCTGCAGCAAGCCGCTTCTGTGCCGCACCATAAGCGGAGAAGTCACCTTGCTTCAATGCTGCTTGACCATCGTCATAAGCCTTTTGAGCGGCCGAGAGTGCTTTGGCAAGTTTCTCAGCTGCAGTTCCGGTCGGCGTACCAGGATCGACTGGCGTTGTACTTTGACCAGTGCCCAGCACTTCCTTCAATGCTGCAGAAATGTTGTCGGCCATCACAACTTTTTGCCCAAAACCAACCATGACTTTGCGCAACAATGGATAGCCGCCGCTGCCCGTTGCTTTGATGTAGACAGGTTCGACGTACAAGATGCCGCCACCAATGGGAAGCGACAACAAGTTGCCTTGCACGGTATCACTGCCACCACGACGCAACAATGACAATGCTGCGGAAATAGTCGGATCCGATTCGAAAATGTTTTGTGCCTGAACGGGACCTGGAATAGTGGTCTGACTTGGCAACTGCAGCAAGGTGATCTTGCCGTAGTCAGGTCCTGGATCACTGTTGACTGCCATGAATGCGGCAAGCGATGGACGCTTTGCTGGTGCAAATGTTGAGGTCAACATAAATGCACGCTTCTCAGCATCTGGCATGCGCATGTTCAAGTAGTAGGGAGGCTGCGGCAAACCACTTACTGATGATGTTGGGTCGTCAGGAATGATCCAGAAGTTTTCACCCGTGAAGAATGCCTTGGGATCTGTGATGTGGTACTTGCGCATGATGTTGCGCTGCACCTTGAACAAGTCTTCCGGGTAACGCAACTGACTCAACAATGAATCTGGGATAGCTGTCTTAGGCTGAATCAAACCTGGGAAAGCATTGCTCCATGCCTTCACAATGGGGTCTGTTTCATCCCATGCATAGAGAGTGACTGTGCCATCAAAAGCATCAACGGTGGCTTTGACACCATTGCGGATGTAGTTGATATCAGTGTCAGTCGTGCGAGAAGAACCAGAATCTGCAGTTGCTGCCGACAGAGTTGTCGATTGACTGTATGGATATTGATTTGTGGTGGTCAAGCCATCGATGATCCACACAATGCGTCCGTCGACGACCGCTGGATACGGATCGCCATCGATGGTGAGCCATGGTGCGAGAGCCTTCACACGGTTCACAGGTTCGCGGTTGAACAAGATGCGTGAATTCTCAGTCACCTGCTCTGACAACACGATGTTTGGTTCCATAAAGCGAGTTGCGAAAAGCAACTTGTTGAACAAGCCACCAATCGCGACACCCCCTTGGCCGGTGTAAGTCGTTGTCTGCTGACCTGTTGCCTTTGTGTCATCTGGGTAATCAAGTTCAATCGCACCAGAACCACCAACGATGGAATAAACCGGCGAATTTTCACCAAAATAAATCCGAGGCTCTTTGATTCCCAAGAGGCCAGCTGGTGGCACATCAGATTCAATGAATGCTGGCTGACCATCTGACGTCGCTGTGTTGTCGAAAGCAGCAGCAAGTCCGATGCCGTGGGTGTAAATCAAATGATTTGTCACCCAGTTGCGTTGCGACTCTGGAATACCTTGAAGATTAACTTCACGGACCGACAACATGGTGCCGCGCACTTTGCCATCAATTGTGTAACGGGAAACGTCAAGGGAATCTGCGAAGTTGTAAAAGCCCTTCAGCTGTTGCAACTGCTCAAAAGTAGAGGACACAACATACGGATCGAGAACACGAATATTGTCGATGGTGTCGGCATCCTTCTTTAAGGTTGCATCGACAGGAGTTTCAACCGCGTCGTAGGTCGTGTAGTTCACACCCTCGAGCCCATATGCACTGCGCGTTGCAGCAATATTGTGCTCAATGAAAGGCGCTTCCTTTGCTTGCTCATCCGGCTTTACTTGCACTTGCTGAACAAACCCTGGCCAAATTCCCTGCAAAGCAACAGAAGAAAGAATCAACAAACCAGCACCAAGCACTGGCAGGGTGTAATTCTTTTGGAAGAAGTTGAAGAAAAACAGCAACGCAACTACGACTGTGATGCCGACCATGATGTTGAGCGATGGAAGTCCAACATTGGCATCGACAAACTTGAGACCGGTGATGAGTGAATCCGTCTGCGTGGTCAATTCAAAGCGTTCGAGCCATAAGCCCCATGCGCGCAAAACCAAGTAGAGGCCAGCGAGAACTGCAAGATGTTTACGGGCGCCATCGGTGATGTTGAAGTTGAATTTGATGTCACGCAACGATTGCGGTTCACGATCAGCAGAAGCGCTTGGTCGCATCGAACCGAACAAGTAATGCACTGCGAAAGAAGCCAAAATGGCTGCAAAAACTGCCGAAGCAACAATGCCCTGAATCACTTTCCACATCGGAAGTTGGAATACGAAGAAAGACAGGTCAAGTCCAAAGGTCGCGTCTACTTGATTGAAGGGTTGTGAGTTCCCAAACAACATCCAGGTTTGCCACTTCGACGAGAGTTCGCTACCTGCAACCAGAAATGCAAGCGCCGGAACAACATAGAGTGCGAGTTTGCGAGCACTGGCCGCACCGCCGATTTGATCGAAACCTTTAAAGCCAGCGACGCGAGAAGGGCGTTGCATGAAAGCAATCACGATGTTGGAACCAACTACGAGAGCAGCGAACGCTCCGCCGACAACGAATAGTGCAATTTTGGTGAGGAGGATGTGATCAAAAACGCCAGTTGCACCGACTGAGTCGAACCACATGCGATCGGTGATGAATCCAGCAAGCCCAGTGAACGCTGCAACGAGGACGATGCAGATAACAACAACAATTCCAAGGATCCGAGAGCGGCGTGGCATGCGCTCATTCACAACATCAAAAACCATGCCGTCAGGCTACCGCGAGTAGTAATTACCAGCCGACTGAGTTGGCTTCGTCCTCACAGGTAGGGAATTTCTTGTAGCCATCGGGCTTGCGCAACATGTCGATGGCTTCATCCAAGTGATACACCGGCACCACAGTCAGTTCCGGCGGAATCGGCGCATCAATATCGCTGCAGTTCATACCTGGAATCAACATCAACTTTGCGCCACTGCGTGCAGCGAGCGCGAGTTTTTGATCAATGCCACCAATCGCATCCACGAATCCATCTTCTTCTGAAATGGTTCCCGTGACAGCGATGGTGCGACCGCGCAACAAATCTTCTTTCGAAAACTTTTCATACAAAGCGAGTGCGAAAGCTAAACCACCACTAGGCCCACCAACACTTGCAAGATTCCACTTGAGTTTCATCGGTGGCGAATAAACCTCTTGAATCTTCACACCGAATGCAACGCCTTCATAGCCATCATCAATGGGAGCGAAAGCTGTCGTGACTTCTTTGCCTTGACGTTTGACCACCCAGGTTGTCGACTGTCCAGCCTTGACATCTTTGGTCGCCGCTTCAAATTCAAGATAGGTCGTGACTTTTTTGCCGTCGACAGAGATAACAACATCGCCGAGTTTGAGATGTTTCACCGCCGGGAAATCTTCCGCAAAGTCATCGACACGTAGTACCGACTTGATGGGTTTGTTCATATAGTGGAAAACAGCGCCAATGGCTTGTTGTTCAGCTAAATGAATATCGTCATAACCTTGCTGAACATCAGCTTCGTAATCCGCGCCATCTGGATAAAAGAACGATGATGGGTGAACCACAATCGCGCGATCCCAGACAGATCGCAAAGCATCAGTCCACGCAAGATGACCGTAAGGAGCACCCCATTCAGTGACAGTCAACATCAACATATGACCGTTCACTTTGTAGGTAGGAAAATCTTTCGTGTTTTCAACACTAATGATTTCAGTGCCATCAGCAGAACCAGTTGCGTCATACGCGGTGCCTGGCGAAAGGCGTACATATGGCAAACCTGGACCAAATGCGGCAGCAAAAAGACCTATGGCAATCGCGATAGATACGAGTTGTTGAAGAATAATTTTCTTTGCTGACAATTTTGTCATTGAGGACGATTGTTCCCATCAGCGTCTTTATTCGCTGGTGGTTTTACTGTCGCTAAAGCTCGCTGGAAGCGATCTAGTTCGTTGACCCCCGCCGAAATATCCGCATTCGGATTTGCCTTTGCCCGTCGCGCGAAATACCAAGCAGCGCCGATAGTGGCAATGAGTGGAAGAAGTAGCCATAAAAGTGCGGTTGGACCTGGCATGTTTCCTCCTAGTTGAGCCCAACTCTACGCGACGAATGTCAGTACCGCTCACGCGATGCCACAACGAATCTTGACAATGGCTGGAACATTTCTGAATGCGATTGCGTTAGTACCGATATACGCTTATCAAATAGCGCAAAACGAAAGTTGGGCACATGAACGACTTGCCTTTCGGCTTCACTCCGAATGAAGGTCAACCTTTTGACATGAATTCGCTCGGAGAAATGCTGCAACAAATCGGCCAGATGATGCAGCGGGCGCAAAATGACACATCCGAAAACGGCGTCTCCTGGGGAACCATTCATGATTCGGCGCGGCAGGCTATTTCTGCTGCCGGCGATCCATCGATTACTGACAATCAAACCAAGTCGGTTACTGATGCTGTGGCTCTGGCACAGGTGTGGCTCGATGGCGTGACTTCGTACCCAGCGTCTTCTACTGAGTCACTCGCGTGGTCTCGAAGCGAATGGCTCGAAGCCACACTCCCTGCGTGGCGACCATTGATCGAACCGGTTGCGGCAGGACTTTCTCGCACTGTCACGCAGATCAGCAGCGAAGCGCAAAGCCCACAGGAACTCGAACAACTGCCGCCAGAAATGAAAGCAATGCTCGAACCCATGCTGAATATGGCAAGCAAAATGGCGGCAGTTTCTACTGGCATGCAGGTGGGCCAAGGTCTGGCCGCACTGTCGACGGAACTCTTGTCGTCGAGCGAAATCGCTGTGCCTTTGTCGCCAGATTTCGTACCAGCTTTGCTGCCAGAACGTATCAAAAGCTTTGCTGACGAAAATCACATTCCACTTAATGACGCATTTGTTTTCATTGCGGTGCGCGAAGCCGCAATTCAACGTTTGTTTGCGGCGAATCCTTGGTTGCGAGCAGAGGTTGCTGATGCCGTGTCTTCCTATGCACGCGGAATTTCAATTGACCAAGATCGCATTCGCGAAGTGATGTCATCCATCGACCCACAAGATCCTGCAAGCATGCAAGAGGTGATGTCGTCAGGAGTTTTTCAACCAGCAACGACTGAAGATCAGCAGCGCGCACTCAATCGCATGGAACTCATGCTCTCGTTGATTGAAGGTTGGGTGAATGCTGTGACGATTGCTGCAGTCGGCAATCGGCTTGGTGCCATGACTCAGCTCATCGAAACAATGAACCGTCGCCGCGTATCAGGCGGTCCGGCAGAAAAAACTTTCGCCAATCTGGTCGGACTTGAAATTTCTGCGCGTGTAGTACGGGCGGCAGCGGCATTTTGGGACATGCTCGGCACTTCGCGAGGGAACTTCAACCGCGACAATGTGTGGGCGCATCCAGATTTTCTGCCGAGTCGCGACGACTTGGACGATCCGCAGGGATTCATCTCTCGCATGATTGAAGAGTGAGTTACCCACAGCATTCTCAATTTTCACACGCTCATTCGTGAGGGCTGTGCGAAGTTATCCCCAATTCGTGGCAACTTATCCACTGCTGAGTCACAAGGTCTCGATACAACACAACGGCCGGTCATACGACCGGCCGTTGCAATGACTTGGTACTGGCTTATGCCTTGCCAAGGATCAAGTTGACCTTGGTGCCACAGGTAGGGCAAACGCCTTTACCTGAGCGGCGCTGTGTCTTCTCGTTGACCTCTACAGTGAGGGTCATTGGAGCAGTCTTTGCCTTGCACTTCACGCAGTAAGGGGTGCCCTGTACGGTTTCAGCCACGGTTCCTCCAGTTGGATATGGGGTGCACCGCGGGGGTGTCTCCCGTGCCCAGACCATCTGAGCAGCAGCAAGATAGCCGCATTCCCACACACTTGGGCAGTCCCACACGCTCAACAGCCCGATTTGTCGCAAAAATTCCCCTCTCGAGAGCCAGAATTGAGCAAATCGCGAGGGAGCCGAGAACCGTCCGACCCACTCTCGCCTCATGACTCCCCTCTCACAATGGCAGCGGATCCGACTCAATCCAGCCGCAGCAAAGACGTGGAACCGAGCCGGTGAGCTCACGATCGACTACAACGTTCGGATTTCTCATGAACCACACACTGCACTGCAATGGCTCACACTTTTTGATGGCACGCGTAGCACTCAACAACTTCTCGAAAGTGCAGCAGCGATGGGAATGGACAGCGAGAGAGCCACGTCACATTTTCGAGACCTCGCACACAACGGCACAATCTTTGAAGTCGACACCATTCCGGCTGCACTCGGCGATACACGAACAATGTACGACACCCGCGCAGCTGGACTCACGTTTGAGAAAACAAGTTTGGACATTGCAGCGGATCGACAATCGCTTCGCGTCTGCGTGGTTGGGATCGGCGTCGTCCCCCAAAAGTTGGTGACGTCACTTGAGAGTTCTGGCTATCTGACAGGTTGGTCGATTACTACCACAGCGCGCATTACCGATGAAGATGTGCATCTGGGAAATATGTCACCGTCATTCGTTGGTCGCCGTTGGATGGACTTCGCACGCGTCATCAAGAATCCGCAACTCGTCATTCTCGTCGACGATGTTATTGATATCACTCAAATTGATTTGCAGTATTGCGACTCAGTTATTGTGCCTGTGCAGATACGAACGAAACAGATTGAGATTGGGCCAGTGCTACACGCACACAACAGCGTGTGTGCCGAATGCGTTTACGAAGAGCAGAAGCGAGTCTTCGAGGATTGGCCCATGATGTTGACGCAACTCCTGCATCATCGACGCGCGCAACCGATAGTGAATTCTGCGACAACTGCACTCACAGTCGCCCAACTTGAAATGTTGACCAATCACATTGCGAGCGGTCGCACTATGCCACTCACTTCCCACAGTCTGTCCATCAAGAACGACGACGTGATGTGGGAAATTCGAGACTGGAAGCATGGCATTTCTCAGCATTGCCGCTGTGGGTCGACATCAACTATCGCGCGTTGATGAGTTGCAAAATATCGTCGCCGAATTGCTCAACGCGGGCGGCACGCATTCCAGAGATAGCAGAAAGTTCCGCGGTATTGGTTGGGCGCAAAGCAGCTAATGCCGACACCGTGACATCGCTGA
>JBEGON010000173.1:0-5308 GCA_041181965.1 Actinomycetota bacterium | reverse complement strand
GAAGCAAACCGCCTTCATCCACCGACATTGATTACCTACATCTGGGTGCCGCGCGAGCAAAACACAGTGGCTGATGCTTTGTGCAATGAATGTTTGGATCTCTCGGCATTGAGCGGCGGAGTCGAAATCATTCGCGACTACCCGTTTCATGCTTAATTTTTGCTGAGGAATTGCCTAGCAAAGGTGCCAAGCCTTAGATTTCTGCCGACAGTCGAGTGGGTCGGGCAATCGCGTTTTTAACGAGGAAAGTCCGGGCTCCAAAGAGCACGGTGGTGGGTAATACCCACCCGGAGTGATCCGCGGGACAGTGCCACAGAAAATAAACCGCCAATTCGTTGGTAAGGGTGAAACGGTGGTGTAAGAGACCACCAGTAATGCAGGTGACTGCATTAGCTAGGCAAACCCCACTGGGAGCAAGGTCAAGATGGCTTTCGGGCCTGTGCAAACGTCATGCTGCGTGCAGCAGGGAGTGTGACTCGCACGAGTTTGCAGGTAGACCGCTAGAGGAAGTTGGCAACAACTTCGCGAGATAGATGGTTGTCACGGCTTCGGCCGACAGAACCCGGCTTACAGACCCACTCGACTGTCTTTAAACCTCTGGTTCCTGCGAACCCCTTTTGTGCGCATGCGGGTTTAAAGTCCGCGCATGCTGTCCAACTTGATGACATTCGCTGTTCTGGCAGGAATCCTTGTGTTGATTCCTGGACTCGATTTCGCAGTTGTTCTGCGCTACTCAGCTACGCAATCTAGGAAGAACGCATTTCTCGTCTCGCTTGGAATTACCGCCGGTCTTTACGTCTGGGGATTTGCTGCAGTGCTAGGTATCGCGGCGATTTTGCAGGCATCTGCAGAGGCTTTCAATGTGTTGAGGATTGTTGGTGCACTGTATTTATTTTGGATGGGCAGCAGATTCATTGTTGCCTCGCTCAAGAAGAATACCGATGTGATCGAAGTGTCACTCGATCCAAAACAGCGTCCTTTCATGCGTGGATTTCTGTCGAATCTCTTGAACCCAAAACCAGCTGTTTTCTATATGTCGATTTTCCCGCAGTTCATTCCAGCAGATTCAAATCATGCTTTGGTTGGAACTATTCTGGTCACGATTCATGCAACTGAAACGATGTTGTTTTTCACTGCGATGATTCTTTTCATCGGAACTCTCAAGCCGTTTTTCTCAAATCCGAAAGTCGTGCGATACCTCGAACGCATGTCGGGATTTGCGATTGTTGGGTTTGGCGCCAAACTCTTGATGGAAGGGACAGTGCAATAACAAAGTTGCGCGGATGAGCTAGTCGCTTTTCTTGAAGTTCACGACATACGAACTAATCAAACCGCCGACGAGCGCCCAAAAAGCAGCACCGATGCCGAACTCTGATATTCCAGATGCGCTAATCAGGAATGTAATCACTGCCGCAATGCGATGGTGCGGATCACTTGATGCTGTCTGCAATGCGTTGGTAATCGTGCCCACTAATGCGAGTCCTGCTCCTGCAAGCAAAAGTTCGCGTGGAGTTTGCAGGATGAATGCGACAGTAACCGAAGCGGCGAGGGCGACAAAAACATACGCAATTCCTGCAGTGACAGCTGCAACCCACCGCTTCTTCGGATCTTTGTCGGCGTGTTCATCGGCATTAATTGCTGCCGTAATGGCTGCAAGATTCATGGCTTGTCCACCAAAAAAACTTCCAAGAACTGTGGCAATACCAGTGGATGCCATTGCTGCTTTGAATGGAACCTCGTAGCCAAAATTCCTCATGATGGCAATACCAGGGACGTTTTGGCTCGCCATCGTGACGATGTACAGCGGAATGCCGAGACTAACGATTGCAGAAAGTTCAAAATGCGGTGCAATCACAGTCAATGTTGGCAGAAGAGGTGTTTGTGAAAAATCAACTGGCAACATGAGTTGCATCAAAATGGCTGACACTGTGATCGCGATAGGTGCTGCCCAGAGAGGCTTGATGCGGTACATGATCAACCACGATGCAATCACTGGTAATGCAATTGCAGGATGCGACGAAATGGCGGAAAACGGCGCAGTGCAGAAACTCAAGATGACACCAGCGAGCATCGCACTCGCGATGGCAGGTGGAATCGAACTGACGAGTCGACCGAGTTGCGGCCAAAAAGCAGTGAGTGAAAGCAATAATCCACACACAAAGAATGCGCCAACTGCAGTTTCGAATTTCAAGCCCAGAGCAGATGCAGAAGCGAGCAGAGCAGCACCAGGAGTTGACCACACGATTGAGATTGGCATTTTGTAACGCCAGCTCAGACCAATACTCAAGACACCGTAGGCAAGGAGCATGATGCAAATTGCGGATGTTGCTTGGCTTGGGCTGGCTCCAACCGCGCTTAGGCCAGTTAGCACGATTCCGGTGGAAGCCAATGTTCCAGTCACTGTAGCTACGAGACCAGCGACAATGGGAGAGCGATATTCAGAAATGCGCATTACGCGAGACCTGCACTTTTCTCTAGCCATTGCTCTTCGAGTGCATTCTTCTCGGATTCGTTTTCGCGCAGTTGGGCATCGAGAGAGGCAATTGCCTGGTAGTCATTGGAGACTGCCGCCATCTCTTGATGAATTTTCGCGATTTTCTCATCTACTTTGCTTATCGAACGTTCAATGCGCGAAATCTCTTTCTTGAGATCGCGTAATTCTGCGGCAGACAATTCTGTGCGTGTTTCGGTAGTGGTGGCACTTGAAGAAACTTGGCGTGAATCAAACGCTGCACGCAATTCAAGATACTGATCAATGCCGCGTGGGAGGTCGAGAATGTTGCCATCGCCAAGCAGCCCGACGAAGGTGTCACAAGCGCGCTCGAGGAAGTAACGATCGTGAGAAACCACCAAGAGTGTTCCAGCAAAACTGTCGAGCAAATCTTCCAGCGCAGCAAGAGTTTCCACATCGAAGTCGTTGGTAGGTTCGTCAAGAATCAACACATTGGGTTCGCTCATCAACAGACGTGTGAGTTGTAATCGTCGACGTTCACCACCGGAGAGATCGCCAACAGGAGTCCATTGCGCATCAGAGGGAAATCCAAGGCGCTCGCAGAGTTGTGATGCAGAGAGTTCTCTACCTTTACCAAGTTCCACGCGCTTTGCTACTTGTTCCACAGCTTCAAGCACGCGCCACTGAGGATTGAGTTCTTCGAGGTGCTGCGACAGAAAAGCAATTTTCACAGTACTACCAACGACAAGCTTTCCCGCCGCTGGTTTGAGTTGGTTCGTGAGTACTCGCAAGAGAGTGGTTTTTCCCGCCCCATTAAGTCCAACCACACCTATGCGTTGACCTGGGCCAATATTCCACGTGACGCGTGAAAGCAATTTTCGTTCGCCGAGCGCGACATCAATATCATGCATTTCGAAAACGGTTTTGCCGAGTCGAGCGTTCGCAAATGACAGCAGTTCGACATTATTGCGAGGCGGCGGCTCGTTGCTGATCAATTCATTGGCGGCATCGACTCGGAATTTTGGTTTCGTCGTACGTGCAGGTGCACCTCGACGAAGCCAAGCAAGTTCCTTGCGAATCAACTGATTGCGGCGCTGTTCTTCCGTCTTGCTCTGTCGAATCCGTTCCGCTTTTGCAAGAACAAATGCGGAATAGCCACCTTCATATTCTTCAACTTTGCCGTCGATGACTTCCCAAGTTTTATCGCTAATTTCATCGAGGAACCAGCGATCGTGTGTGACGACGGCAAGCGCCAAGTCGCGTCGCGACTTGAGATGCTGGGCGAGCCATGCGACTGCTTCGACATCAAGGTGGTTTGTTGGTTCATCAAGCAGGATCACGTTGTGATCTGCGATCAAGAGTTTTGCGAGTGAAACTCGTCGACGCTCTCCACCAGAAAGTGGACCCATGGTGCGATCCAATGTGACGTCATCAAAATCGCCAAAGAGTCCGGTGAAAATTTCGCGAATTTGGGCATCTGATGCCCATACATGGTCGTGACTTTCGCCGACCACGAATGTACGGACTGTCATCTGAGGATCGACGGCGTCCACTTGCGACAAGATTCCGATGTCGGCGTCGCGAGAGACAGAAAGTCGACCAGAGTGAGGTTCTTCGAGGCCAGCCATCACTCGCATCAAAGTGGATTTGCCACCGCCGTTTCGACCGACAATGCCGATTCGTGCGCCGGCGGATATTCCGAGTGAAACTTCGTCAAGGACACGACCTTTGCCAAAGTCAACGCTGACCTTTTCCAGGTTCAGGAGATTTGCTGGCGCCACGATGTCCTTTGGTAGATGAGGGCCGTATTCTCTCAAGAAGCGGACGGCGCCAAGCGAGTACGCTCACCCTCACGACAAAGTGGTCAGGAGCGTTATGTCTGAGTTGAAAACCCCGAATGGTCTATTGATCAACGGAGAGTGGGTTTCAGGTGGCGCCCGATTTGATGTTCACGACCCAGCAACCGGCAACGTCATCACAACTGTTGGTGATGCGTCCATCGCTGACGCAGACGCTGCCATCACTTCTGCACATGATGCTTTTCACACCTGGTCACACACGGCACCTCGACTGCGTGCTGAAGTCTTGCGTCGCGCATGGGAAATCATGACCGCCGAGTTGGAAACCTGCGCACATCTGATCTCACTCGAAAATGGAAAAGCACATCGCGATGCAATGGCGGAAGCTACGTATGCAGCCGAATTTTTCCGCTGGTTCTCCGAAGAAGCTTCTCGAGTGCAAGGCGATTTTCGCTATGCACCCAATGGCGACAAAACCATCATCACTGATCACCGTCCAATCGGTGTTGCGATGATGATTACTCCTTGGAATTTCCCCGCAGCTATGGCAACTCGCAAACTGGGTCCAGCGCTTGCTGCCGGTTGTACGGCCATCTTGAAGCCGCCGGCAGAAACCCCATTGACCGCATTGTGGGTCGCAGATGTCGTGCAACGCGCTGGTGCACCAGCTGGTGTCGTCAACGTTCTCACGACATCGAAATCTGGGGCCATGGTGTCGCACATTCTCAATGACAAGCGCATCGCAACGTTGTCTTTCACGGGTTCGACTTATGTGGGCAAGATGCTGTTGAAACAAACAGCAGATCGCGTTGTGCGTTCGTCAATGGAACTTGGCGGGAATGCACCATTTGTGGTTCTTGAAGGGGCGAATGTTGATTCTGCAGTGCAAGGCGCCATGGTGGCCAAAATGCGCAATGGTGGTGCAGCGTGCACTGCGGCAAATCGCTTCTACGTTCATGAATCAGTCGCTGATGAATTCGCCAACAAATTTGGGCAAGCGTTATCAGGTTTGAAGGTAGGGCCTGGTGTTGATCCGGCCCATGATCTCGGTGCGATG
>JBEGON010000172.1:0-6095 GCA_041181965.1 Actinomycetota bacterium | reverse complement strand
GCACTCTGGTACCTGGACTTTTTGCATGTGGTGAAGTGGCATGCACTGGAGTTCATGGTGCGAATCGCCTAGCTTCGAATTCACTGCTTGAAGGATTGGTGTTTGCAGAAAGAATCGGTGCCGTTCTTGCGAGTGGTTTACCAGCTCGCCGTCCGGTGGTAAATCTCAAGCCAGCCGCGCAGCTGCTCGACAACGCGCATCGCAATCAACTTCAGCACATCATGTCCCAACGCGTTGGAGTTTTACGATCCGCACATTCGATGAAGAGTGCTGTGGATGAGTTGTTGCCGCTATTGTCGCAAACATCAACCGATGCCTGCACTGAAAATTGGGAAATGACGAATTTGCACACAGTTGCCTCTGCCATTGCGTGGAGTGCGTTGCGTCGTGAAGAAACTCGCGGCTCACATTGGCGAGAGGACTTCCCCCAGCCTAGAAATGTATGGTTGCGTCGGATCGTCATCACCGCTGACGACAAAGGCGAATTGCAAGAGAATTTTGAAAATGTTCCACAAGTTCCCGATACGAAGGAAGTGCTCTGATGGCACAACGTCCACACTGGCTCGGAGAAATCGTGAGTCCAGACATTGCCGTGATGTTGCGGGCAGCTGGACTCGAAACAAGCGCCATTACAGCACTTGTTATCAGTGCAATTACTGAAGATCTTGACGGTGGTGTCGATGTCACTACTGCCTCTACGGTAGCTCCGAATCAAATGTCGCGAATCGAATTGACCGCAAGAGCACATGGAGTTGTGTGTGGTGCAGTTGTTGCCGCTGCAGTCTTTGATTTAGTAAGCAAACAACAGGCAAAGATTGAAATCGTGACGCCAGATTCCCTTGAAGTGAATTCAGGTGACGTCATCGTCCGCGTTGAAGGGCCAACTCACGCATTGCTTACTGCCGAACGCAGCGCTCTCAATATTTTGTGTCACCTCTCTGGAATTGCGACCGCAACTGCGCAATGGGTGAAGGCAATCGGAGGTACCAACGCTCACGTGCGAGATACTCGCAAGACAACACCGGGCATGCGCACCCTCGAAAAGTATGCAGTGCGATGCGGAGGTGGAATCAACCATCGCAAGTCTTTGTCAGATGCCGCGCTTATTAAGGACAACCATGTGGTTGCTGCCGGTGGCGTAGTTGAAGCCTTTGAAGCAGTACGCAAACGTTTCCCTGACGTTCCAGTCGAAGTTGAAGTGGATTCGCTCGATCAACTCAAAGCAGTGGTTGATGCCGGAGCTGACCTCGTATTGCTCGACAATTTCACTTCAGCACAAGTTCGACAAGCAGTAGAGATCAACGCAGGTCGCGCAAAACTGGAAGCCAGTGGCGGTTTAACGCTCGCGGTTGCACATGAATACGCAGCAACCGGTGTTGATTATTTGGCCGTTGGAGCTATCACTCACTCTGCACCAATTCTCGACATTGGCGCAGATCTCTATGAAATTCCTACCCATATTGGCGGTGAATAACATGTTGTTGGCTATTGACGTTGGCAACACCAACACAGTTCTTGGTCTTTTCGACAATGAAACCTTGATTCACTCATGGCGTATAACTACGGATTCGCGGACTACTGCTGATGAATTGGCATTGAAGTTTGAAGGGTTGCTTGCAGATCGTCCAAAGATTGACGGCATCGCTGTGTGCAGCACTGTGCCGGCGGTTCTTCGTGAATTGCGCACCATGCTCAACCGCTATTACCCAGATGTGCGTCACGTTTTTGTTGAACCTGGAACCAAAACTGGTGTACCAATCTTGACTGATAATCCAAAAGAAGTTGGCGCCGATCGCATCGTCAATACGCTCGCGGCTTTTGAGTTGTATGGCGGACCAGCGATTGTTGTGGACTTTGGCACATCAACAAATCTCGATGTGGTTTCTGCAAAAGGTGAATTTCTCGGAGGGGCGCTTGCACCGGGTGTAGAAATTTCGATTGATGCTTTGGCATCGCGCGCGGCGCAATTGCGCAAAGTGGAATTGACTCGACCTAAACATGTCATTGGCAAAAACACTGTCGAAGCGCTGCAGTCTGGCGCCATTTATGGATTTGCCGGTCAAGTTGATGGACTTGTTGAGCGGATTCAGGATGAACTCGGTGGCCAGGTCACAGCAGTTATTGCCACTGGTGGTTTAGCTGGCATCGTGGTGCCAGAATCTCGAACAATCACTGACCATGATCCAGACCTCACACTGCATGGTCTGCGACTCGTTTACGCACGAAACCAAGAGTGATTTCGTTCTAGGTAGGCTTCCGCCCCGTGAGCAACGAACCCATCGAAAACGACGTCGACGACCTGCCAGAACAAATGCAGGTGCGTCACGGCAAGCGTGAACGCCTGTTGGCGGATGGTCGTGAACCGTACCCAGTGACTTTTGCGCGCACGATGAGCGTGGCACAACTTCGCAACGAGTATGCGCATCTTCAAGCGGATGATGTCACTGGCGTAACTCATTCAATTTCTGGTCGCGTGATTTTCGTTCGCAACACGGGCAAGCTTTGTTTCGCCACTGTGCGCGATGGTGACGGAACCGAAGTGCAAGCCATGATTTCTCTCGACAAGGTTGGCGAAGAAAGTTTGGCAGACTGGAAGAGCCTGGTCGACATTGGAGACTTCGTAGGCGTGACAGGTGAGGTGATTTCATCTCGCCGCGGTGAACTTTCGGTTTTGGCTTCATCATGGCAGATGGTCAGCAAGGCTCTTCGTCCATTGCCTGTTGCACACAAACCGCTGAGCGAAGAAACCCGTGTACGTCAGCGTTATGTTGATCTCATTGTTCGGCCAGAAGCTCGTGAAATGGCTCGTATGCGTCCGGCCGCAATGAATTCATTGCGAAATACTTTTTCTTCTCATGGATTTACTGAAGTTGAAACGCCGATGTTGCAGACGTTGCACGGAGGGGCCGCTGCCCGACCATTTGCAACGCACTCGAACGCTTTCGACATTCAACTATTCCTTCGCATTGCACCAGAACTTTTCTTGAAGCGCTGCGTGGTGGGTGGAATTGAGCGAGTTTTCGAGATTAACCGCAATTTCCGCAATGAAGGCGCTGACTCAACTCACTCGCCGGAATTCGCGATGCTTGAGTTTTACAAGTCGTATTCTGATTACAACGATATGGCAGACCTGACGCGTGAATTGATTCAAAAGGCTGCAATGGATGTATGTGGCACTTTGCAGGTCACACATTTTGACGGCAGCGTTCATGATCTTTCAGGTGAATGGACGTCAGTGTCGATGTTCCCTGCAGTCTCTCAAGCCCTCGGTGAAGAAATTACGCCGAATACGCCGATTGAACGATTGGTGGAACTGGCAAAGAATGCTGGTATCAAGCCTGAAAAGACGTGGGTGCACGGCAAATTTGTTGAAGAACTTTTCGAACACTATGTAGCACCAAACTTCTCTGGACCAACTTTCGTTCGTGATTTCCCAGTAGACACTTCACCACTCGTTCGTGATCATCGAGATATCGAAGGTGTTGTTGAGAAGTGGGATCTCTATGTAGACGGATTCGAACTTGCAACTGGCTATTCAGAACTCATCGACCCAGTTATTCAACGCGAACGCCTCGTCACGCAATCAGCTCTCGCAGCGCGTGGTGATGCGGAAGCAATGCGACTAGACGAAGACTTCTTGCGAGCATTGGAATATGGCGCACCACCAATGGGTGGCGTAGGTATGGGTATCGATCGATTGCTTATGGCACTCACAGGTCTCGGCATTCGCGAAACAATTCTGTTCCCATTGGTAAAACCAGAACGTCACTGACATGGCGCTGTCTCCAGATGTGGTTTTGCCTAGCGGCATTGTGATTCGTTCCGCTCGAACGAAAGATGTGCGTGGAATTCGTTCGCTGATTGATCTCTACACGTCCGAAGGCCGTTTGCTATCGAAAGCAACCGTGACTTTGTTTGAGGATGTTCAAGAATTTCTTGTTGCAGTTCGTGACGATGAAGTAATTGCATGTGGGGCTTTACACGTGATGTGGGAAGACCTGGCAGAGATTCGCACTTTGGCGGTGCACCCAGATCTACGTCATTCAGGTGTCGGTGGAACTCTCTTGGAACTGCTGATTGATCGAGCGCGCGCGTTAGGAGTAACGCGCCTGTTTTGCCTGACTTTTGAAACAGAATTCTTTGCTCGTCACGGTTTTGAGGCGATTGATGGCGCACCGGTTGATGTGTCGGTATACGAACAACTCTTGCAGTCATACGACGAAGGTGTAGCAGAAATGTTGGGCCTTGAACGCGTTAAGCCAAATACTTTGGGCAACACTCGCATGATGCGCCTTTTGGCAACGAAGTAATCAGCCAGTATTGCGAAGTCCGTTAGCAATACCGTTGATTGTCAACGACAAAGCACGCTTCAATTCCGAATCCACTTCGCCACCATTGGCACGCAACGCACGAACGCGCTGCAAAAGTGACACTTGCAGATACTGGATTGGCAGCAAGTAAAAATCGCGGATCTGCAAAGTTGAAGACAGCGCTGCATTGCGCTGAAGCAATACATCTTCGCTGGTAACAAGCAAGATTTCGCGAATCGTGCGCTGATGCTCATCAACAATGTCATGGAAAATGCGATGCATTTCATCCGGTACCAAGTGATCGACGTAATGTTTTGCAACAGTGAGGTCAGTCTTTGCCAAAGTCATTTCCACGTTTGACAAGAAGTTGCTGAAGAAGTGCCAATCTTTATACATGCGCTTCAAGGTGTCTGTATGACCAGCTTCGCGAGCCGCTTGTAGTGCAGTGCCGACACCGAACCAGCCCGGAACAATTTGACGAGACTGAGTCCAGCCGAATACCCATGGAATTGCACGCAATCCATCAATTCCGGCCGAGGTATCGGGGCGACGCGCAGGGCGCGAACCCATATGAACTTCAGCGAGTTCTTCTACTGGGGTAGAAAGCGCGAAGTAGCGAGGAAGTTCTGGATCATCAATCAGGCCGCGGTACTTCGAAAACGCTGCATCGGATGCAATCGTCATCACCTGGTCCCATAGAGCAAGTTCGTCTGGGAATTGGCGTGGTTTGTGGTGAAGCATGGTGCTTTCGACAACAGCGGCAAGAGTTTGACGCAAGTTTGCGCGAGCAAGTGAAGGAAGCAAGTACTTGTCGGAAATCACTTCACCTTGTTCAGTAATTTTGATTTCACCATCAAGCACACCCCATGGCTGGGCAAGAATTGCGTCGTAGGTTGGACCGCCACCGCGACCAACTGTGCCACCGCGACCATGGAATAAGCGCAGGTGCACTCCGTGATGTGCAGCGACGTCACGCAACATGCGTTGAGCCAAGTGAATTTCCCATTGTGAAGTCGTGATGCCCGCATCTTTGTTGCTGTCGCTATAGCCCAACATGACTTCTTGTTCATCACCACGCAACCGCACGAGTTGGCGATAAACCGGATTCGAAAGAAGTTGGTCCAAGATTTCTGCAGCTTTGCGAAGTTCATCAACGGTTTCGAGCAATGGTGCAAAACCAACGCGAGCGATGCCTTCGGAAATATCTACTAAACCTGCTGCTTTGCCGAGCACAGCTGCAGCGAGTACATCTTGTGGACCTTTGGTCATCGAAATGATGTATGTCTCGATGACGTCTTTGCCAAAGCGATCTTGTGCCGTCTTGATTGACTTGAACGCACCAAGTGTGTTTGCGCTGATGTCATCGAAAACGTTTTCGTCGTATGGCTTAACCACTTCCGCGCCAAGCGCTTCAGTCAGAATCACCATGCGTTCGTCGAGCTGTGCTGCAGAATAAACGCCATCGAGTTTTCCATCGAGCAAGTAGCTCACTGCGTGGTGATGCTTCTCCGAATGTTCGCGCACATCCATAGTTGCCAGGCGCAAACCAGTTGCACGAATGACACGCATAAATCGGCCAAACAGCGCAACAGCCGCAGAATTTGGCTTCTGCAAACGATTCAGAGAATCGAAAACTTGCTGCAAATCATTGAGCAAATCTTCGTTTGAAATGTAATCGTGGCCTTCAACATGCGAAGAGCGCGTAGTCAGTCGGCTACGGGTATTGATGAGCTTCTGGCGAACGCACGTGAGCTTCAAACGCCAAGGTTCTTCAGCGTTGATGCG
>JBEGON010000171.1:0-5279 GCA_041181965.1 Actinomycetota bacterium | reverse complement strand
AAATCGCAGACGACATGGATAGCGATCCTGCATATGACGACATCTTGCTCGGTCGTCCAGAATTTGGTGGCGTGGAATCGGTCAGTGGCGATGCAGTGTTCATCAAGATTTTCGCAAAAGCGGCGCCACAACAACAGCACTTCTTGGCTCGCGAGATTCGTGAACGCATCAAGATCGCATTCGATCGCGCTGGAGTGAGAGTTCCGGTTTTGGTTCGGTACCCAACTCCAGGAATGCCACCCTCTGGTCACAAGATCTAGATATGCCAGACAACTTTTACGAACAAGTTGGTGGCGAAGATTTCTTTCGTGCACTCGTTGACGATTTCTACCAAGGTGTTGCGAGCGACCCTGTGTTGCGTCCCATGTATCCAGAGAAAGATTTGGCCGCAGCGAATGAGCGTTTGCGTTTGTTTTTGATGCAGTACTGGGGTGGCCCTTCAACCTACAACGAATTGCGTGGCCACCCGCGACTTCGCATGCGCCATGCGGACTTTGCCATCGATCCAGATGCACGAGATCACTGGCTAGAACACATGATGACTGCGGTGCGCAATCGCAAGCTGCCAGAATCACTCGAAACCGAATTGACCACCTACTTGGTGCAGGTGGCTCACTTTCTCGTCAACACTCTTCCTGAGGATGTGGACAATCTCCACAATCGGCTTGACCGGTTGAACTAGTCACCGGCTCAAATGGCAGGATTCCTGCCTATGACTCGAGACCTACACACCGCAGGGCGTTTGCACGCCGATCAAGCATCCGACAACTGGTGGCGCGAAGCCGTCATCTATCAGATCTATCCAAAATCGTGGGTGGACGGCAATGGTGATGGCATCGGAGATCTCAAAGGTGTTCGCCAAAATCTTCCGTACTTGGCTGAACTCGGTGTTGACGCAATTTGGTTCTCACCATTCTTCGTAGGTCCACAAAAAGATGGTGGATACGACGTCGCTGATTACCGCGACATCGATCCGATCTTTGGCACGGTTGACGAAGCCGAAAAGATGATTCAGGAAGCACATGCTCTTGGCATCAAAATTCTCGTTGACATTGTGCCAAACCACACAAGCAACGAACACAAGTTCTTCAAAGCGGCGTTAGCGACTCCTCCAGGTTCGCCGGAATGGGATCGCTATCACGTATTGCCAGGCAAAGGTAAAAACCGTGAGTTGCCACCGAACAAATGGAACTCGATCTTCTACGGCAGTGCATGGACGCAAATTGAATACAACGGAGAAAAGACCGGCTACTGGTATCTCCACATTTTCGATCCTGCGCAGCCTGACGTGAACTGGAATCATCCAGACATCAAAGAAGAATTTGAAAAGACTTTGCGTTTTTGGTTTGACCGCGGTGTTGATGGTTTCCGTATCGACGTTGCACACGGAATGGTGAAAGCCGAGGGTTACCCGGACGGCGAAGAGGAAGAAATTCTTGATAACGATGGCGGCCTGATTGACGTCACACCTCGTCCGTACTTCGACCAACCAGGTGTGCACGAGATTTACAAAGAGTGGCGAAAAATTGCTAACGAATACACACCGCAGCGCATTTATGTGGGAGAAATCTGGGTGAGCACGGAAGAGCGTCTTGCGAAATACATTCGCGAAGATGAACTTCATACAGGCTTCAACTTCGGATACTTGTCAGCGCAATGGCATGCCGAGGAAATTCGACACAATATTGAAAACTCTTTGCGCTTCAACAATGCAATCGGCGCCCCTACCACATGGGTGACTGAGAATCACGATGTTTTTCGTTCGGTGACTCGTTGGGGACGTAATTGGCCAAGCAAACACAACAACCTTGAATGGCCAAAGGATCATCCATGGAGCAAGCACTACTTCACGACAGCTGAGGAACATGCACTTGGTCGCAAGCGCGCACGCGCTGGCATGCTGATGATGTTGGCTTTGCCCGGTAGCGCCTACATCTGGCAGGGACAAGAACTCGCACTTGAAGAAGTCCGCGATCTCCCTGATAGCGAGCGTCAAGATCCAGAATTCATCAACTCACATGGCGAATGGATCGGTCGCGACGGCTGCCGTGTTCCAATTCCATGGACAAAGGCAGGCAAGTCTTTTGGTTTTGGTCCAGAGAATGGCGAAAAAACATGGCTCACGCAGCCTCGTCATTGGGGTGAACTGTCTGTTGAAGCTCAGCAATCAGATCCAGATTCAATGTTGAGTCTCACCCGCAGTGCTTTGATGTTGCGACGCACCATGGATGAACTTGGAAGCGGCGATCTTCGCTGGCGAGACGACCTCACCAATGGCAATCCACAGGTAATCGCATTCGAACGCATTAGTCACGATGGTGGCACTGGAATGGTCTCCATCACCAACTTGGCAGCAGAACCACTCACGATTCACGCAACGTCACTGTTGCTCGCGAGCCAACCCGAAATTCATTTGGAGCATGGAAGCCTCACGTTGCCACAAGACACAGCAGTTTGGGTTTTGCTTTAAATGCTCAAACATCGAGCATGGTCGGTCGCCACTGTTACCTTCATTACGTTGATGACAGCGGCGGCCTTCCGTTCATCTATGGGGGTCATGCTCGAACCGCTCGAAGCTGAATTTGGCTGGACTCGCACACAAACCTCGTTTGCAGCATCACTCAGTCTTGTGCTTTATGGACTCACCGCACCTTTTGCTGCAGCAATCTTGCAACGCTTTCAGGTTCGTCAAGTTGTTGCGTTTGCATTGCTGATGGTCGCAACGGGAAGTTACCTCACCGTTTTCGCAATGAACCAAGCGTGGCAACTCGCTTTGTATTGGGGCGGATTCATTGGCGTTGGAACTGGGTCCATTGCACTCGTCTTCGGTGCGATTGTGGCGAATCGATGGTTCATCAAACATCGTGGAATGGTGATTGGTGCATTTTCGGCATCATCAACTACTGGTCAACTTATCTTCTTGAGCACAGTTGCCCATCTCGTTGAATCAAACGGATGGCGCGTTGCTGCAGGTGCCGTCGGAACTGCCGCACTCATCATGGTGCCCATCACTTTCTTCACGTTGGCAGATCGACCAAGTTCAGTTGGCTTGCTTCCTTTCGGCGCACCTGACGATTACATCGAACCGCAAAACGTTCGCTTGCCGGTGAAAGCAGCAGCGCTTTCAGCACTTTCTACTCTGCGCCATGCACTTCCGCACCGTGCATTTTGGATTTTGGCGGGAACATTTTTCGTCTGCGGCTGGTCGACAAACGGCTTGATTCAAACCCACTTCATTCCAGCAGCTCACGACCACGGCATGCCAAACACCATGGCTGCGAGTCTTCTTGCGCTTGTTGGCGTGTTCGACATTGTTGGCACTCTCGCATCGGGCTGGTTGACCGATCGTTTTGATTCACGCATCTTGCTCGTCTTTTACTACGGACTCCGCGGACTTTCGCTTTTGTATTTGCCGTACGTACTCGGGCCACATGTTGCGCCACCGATGCTTTTCTTCATTGTGTTTTACGGACTCGATTGGGTAGCGACAGTTCCACCAACTGTCACCCTGTGCCGTCAATTCTTTGGAATGGAAAAGTCAGCAGTCGTCTACGGCTGGGTCTTCGCCTCACACATGATTGGCGCAGGTGCAGGTGCCGCATACGCGGGTTGGATTCGCGAGAGCAATGGCGACTACGCGATTGCGTGGCTCACGGCAGGTCTGCTGTGTTTGGCAGCGGCCGCTTCGATGAGTTTGTTGCGTCGACGCGAAGTTGCGGTTTAGCGCTTTACAGAAATTACGCGCAAGCTTGGCTTCTTTGGTTCGGAATCAAAGAACACTTGGCCGGCAGGCGTAATGAGTCGTTTCCATTTTCCGTTGCTCGCAATTTCAGTTCGAGCATTTTCGATGCTGAGGAAGCCGAGAAGTCGGGCCGCGTGCAGCCCTTTGACAGGGAAACTCGCAACGCCTGGACGCTTCCAGATTTCCGTCGCAATGAAATCGCGCAACTTGTCATCCGCATGCGGCACTTGTGCAACTTGGCGGTGGAATTCTGCGATGGCATCGTCGACGTGAGTTTTCAGTGAGCCACAGGTCTGCTGGTCCGCAACAATCCAACCTTGCGAAGGTGGAAGTTCCTGAAGATTTAATGGGGCTGGAAGATCATCCGGGAGCAGGTAAGACGCGACTCGATTGTCATCTGTGAGGTTCGAGAGATCGCCGAAGATGTCTCGCAAGCGCGCGACGAATACGACGGTATCAATGTCTTCTTCAACCGGCTGCGCCAGTGGAACCGCAATAAAGGCCAGACAGTCCATAGGGGTTGATGCCCAAAACGCAACAACTTTCCCGCGAGTTTGAATTCGCACAACTGCGGTGGAATCCCAGTCTCGCAACCGTCGCAAGAACCCGGTGACATGCACAGCTTCTTGGTAGTTGAGCGTGAGGGACTTAGCCATGGCGGAATCTTCTATGAGCGCTTGCTGGCTCGCAACAGATAACTATTGCGCCAAGAATTGCGCGAAAAGTTCACGCGCATGCTCGGGCACTCGAATTACCGTTCCAGTAGAAACATCAACTGTCACCATGACCGTTTTGGCCTTTGCGTAGAGAGTTCCCTTGTCATCTACAAACTCGTAGGCGACGTCATACGAAGCACCTCCGATTTTCTCCACCCACACGCGAACAGTGATGTGGGTGATATCCATCGGAATTGGCAGGATGTAGTCAATTTCCGTGCGAGCAACAAAGTGCCCCACTTCGTTCAACGAGACCCGAGATATTCCCATTGCTTCGATCAAGCCAACGCGCGCATCTTGCATGTATTCCAGATACACCACGTTGTTGACATGTTGCATTGGGTCATAGTCAGACCAGCGGAGTTGAACTTGATGTTCGAAGTGCTTCATTAGTCGCGAGTGAGCTTTCGGTATGTCGCACGATGTGGTCGCGCTGCATCCGCACCAAGACGCTCAATCTTGTTCTTTTCGTATGACTCGAAGTTACCTTCAAACCAGAACCACTGGCTGTCACCTTCGTAGGCGAGGATGTGAGTCGCAATGCGGTCGAGGAACCAGCGGTCGTGAGAGGTAATCACAGCGCAACCTGGGAATTCCAGCAATGCGTTTTCGAGTGAGCTCAGAGTTTCCACATCAAGGTCGTTTGTCGGCTCGTCAAGAAGCAGCAGGTTTCCACCCTGCTTCAAGGTCAAGGCCAAGTTCAAGCGGTTGCGTTCACCACCAGAGAGAACACCGGTTGGCTTCTGCTGATCTGCACCTTTAAAACCGAAGGCACCAACATAGGCACGCGATGGCATTTCGACATTGCCAACTTTGATCCA
>JBEGON010000170.1:0-4818 GCA_041181965.1 Actinomycetota bacterium | reverse complement strand
CGGAATACGTGCGCTCACACAGCGTATCTGCGCGTTCGTTAAGAACTTCATAAAGGATTGCCACACCTTGATTCGGGAGTCCCACTTCATAAGCATCTGGGTACATCAACACCCAATGAGCTTCGACCGAGTCCCAGTCTTTAACAACCGCATTGAGTTCACCGCCGACATACTGAACCGGCTTCTGCACATGAGGCAGAAGAGATTCGAGCGCATCGAAGACGGAATTCACAGGCATGGAGGCAAAGGTTAGTGAGCGGTTGTTATTCCGCCAAAGAGACGGCTAACCGGCTTCGCGAGTCTTGATGTTTTGCAGCAAGCCGATAGCCATCCAACACGCAAACATTGAGGAGCCGCCATAACTGATGAAAGGGAGAGGCACACCTGTGACTGGCATGATGCCAATGTTCATGCCAATGTTTTCGAACGCTTGAAATGCAAACCAACATGCGATACCTGTAGCAGCGATTCGTCCAAAACGATCAGTGGTTTCAAGCGCGATTTTCATTGCACGCCAACACACGAAAAACAAACCAATGATGACGAGAGCAGCGCCAAAGAAACCAAACTGTTCACCGATTGCTGAGTAGATAAAGTCGGTTTGCTGTTCTGGAATGAATCGACCATTCGTTTGCGGACCGCGGAAAGGGCCAGTGCCAAACCAGCCGCCACTTCCGATTGCAAGTCGCACTTGTTTTAAGTTGTAACCAGCACCTTGTGGGTCGATTGTGGGATCGATAAAAACACGCAAGCGATCTTTTTGATAGTCCTGCAATAAACCCGGAACTGCAAGGATGGTGACGACACCAATCACTGCAGTACCACCAAGACCGAGCAACCAACGAGCAGAAGTTCCGCTGACGGAAAGCAAACCGAGAGTGAGAACACCGATGACCAAGGTGGTTCCCAAATCTGGTTGCATCATGATGAGAAGTACAGGCGCTGCAGTAATAAGCAGAGTCAAAATTACTTCGCGATTTTCTGGTTCAGTGGATGTGGTGCGAGTTTCTGAAAGCACGAGTGCGGCACCAAGCACAATCGCGAGTTTTGCAAATTCAGCTGGTTGCAAAGTGAAACCAAATGGCAACCGAATCCAGGCGCGAATTCCGTTTTGTTCAAAACCAATGAGCAAAACTGCTACCAGACCGATGACGCCGAGAACATACAGAACTGGTGCATACGCACGCAAAATCGTGTAGCGGGATCGCGCAACCCACAACGCGAGTACTAAACCAATAGCAATGAAGAGCACTTCACGTTTGAGATACGCATTGGGATCTGTTCCATCCGCAATCAAGTTTGGTCGCGAAGTAGTCCACACCGCAATCGCACCCACAAAAGAAAGTGCGAGCGACGATGCGAGCAAAACCCAGTCGAGGCGCTTCCAAATTGATTCACCGCTCGCGCGCGTAGTTAAGAGATTGAACATGTTAGCTACCAAAACCATATCTGCGTTTTAGTACTGCATTTGCTTCTTTGACGCCTGCAAGTGCCACTACCGAACCATCTGGTTTGACGGTAGGTAACAACTGCAGTGGATGTCCACCGACGAGAACTGAATCAGCCACATCGACATTGTGACCAGTAACGCCAAAGATTGCTTCATAAATCTTGCGAACACTCGGTGCGGCAGCACTACCACCGAGACCACCTTGGGACACCATCACGACCACTGCGTATTTTGGTTTTGCTGCAGGCGCAAAAGAGGCAAACCACGAAGTGTCATCTTTGTTGCCAGAGGCTTGGCCAGTTCCAGTCTTTCCTGCAACCGCCACAACATTCTGCGGCCATCCAGCGAATGTCCCCGCAGCCGTACCGTTCGAAACAACACCAGCAAGAGCATCACGCAAAAAGGCAAAAGCGGACTTCGACAATTCCACTTTCGACTTCACTTGTGGCTTCACCTTGGTGACAGTTTTTCCATCCGGACTCACGATGGCTTTCACCAAATGCGGCGTCCACACTGTGCCGTTGTTCGCTACAGCGCTGTACGCCATCGCCATTTGCAGTGGAGTGACTGTTGTATCGCCCTGGCCGATGGACAAGTTGGCTGCGTCACCGGCGCGGTACTTGTCACCGTCAACACAGTTTTCCTGAGCGATTTGCTTGAGGTAATTCGCTCGTGCAGCATCATGTTTCGCAATATCGGGGTAACCGTTTTCCGCGCGGAAGCACCAGATATCTTTCATCTTTGCGTACTGATCTACTTTGAACTGGCGTCCGCCAACACGACCACTGGTCTCTGAAGGCAAATCAATTCCGGTTTTTGAACCTAGGCCAAGCAGCTTCGCCATATTTTCGATCGGGTCTTGCGGATTGTCGTTTGCAGAAAGTCCACCATCTTTCGACCACATTTTGTAGCCGATGCCGTAGAAGACCGTGTTGCACGAAATCTCAATCGCACGCTTTAACGTGATGCTTCCCGCCGCATGACTTTCGTGATTTTTCATCTCACGATTACCAACCATGATTGATGCAGGACATGGGTAGGTCGTGTTGAGTGAATAGCCAGCTTTCGCAGCGGCAAGTGTCGTCACCGCTTTGAAAGTCGATGCTGGTACGTATTGACCTTGCACTGCACGAAAAACCAGCGGTTCGTTTGAAGATTTTGAAGTGAGTGATTTGTATTCCTCATCCGAAACACCGTCGAGCCACATGGCTGGGTCGTATGTGGGATACGAAGCCATCGCGAGCACATCACCATTCGTGACATCGATAACCACGCCTGCAGCGCCATCTGCAGGGTGACCAGCAGAACGCGCACGCATGACTGCGGCTTTCACTTGTTCTTCAACCACTCGTTGCAAACCTGCATCGACAGTAAGAACGAGATACGAACCTGGCTGCGGATTCGTGCGATTAATGGTGCCAAGAATTGCCATGCTGCGATCAATCGACAATGTGGTGATGCCAGCTTTACCGCGAAGAACGTCGTCGTAATACGCCTCAAGACCTGCGCGGCCAATCAAGTCAGTGCGTTGCAATTCTTGGTCAGTGCCTTTGCGATCTGCGAGTTCGGCGTCATTTACTGGCCCCAAGTAACCCAAGATGTGAGCCATGTTGACCCCGAGTGGAGAAGTCACATCGCGCACAGACTGCACTTCTGCTGTTACTCCAGGAAATTCGATACTGCGCTCCATGATGCGAACCATCGTGTCGGTATCCACATCGGTTGCAACAGGAATTGGCTGATAAGGCGAACCGTTCCAACACACTGGAGCTTTCGCTGCACCCTTGACACCACAAATTGAAATTTGATCCTTCAGGTGCTTCACAGTGGTTCCAAGCAATGGAGCAAGTTTGGTGAGAACTGCGAGTCCTTTATCCGCTTGCTGATCAAGTGACCGAGCAGAAATTGAAACCACAGGTGTCATGCGATTTCCGAGAACTACTCGACCCGCCGCATCGAGAATCAAACCGCGAGTGGCCGGTACCACAACTTCTTTGAGACGAGCATCCGCCGCAAGACTTTGATACTCAGCACCATTGACAATCTGCATGGTGAAAAGCCGACCAATGAGTGCGAGAAATAGCGACAAGACCAGCACTCGAAGAATCAGCAGTCGTTGATTCGTGCGTTCTGTCATCGAGATCCAAACAGATTTGCGGTTGAACGCGGCGCAGTCATGCGATCCAGTGCACTTGTGAGCGGCAACACCACGCTTGCAAGCATGGCCGAGTACAACGGACTTGTAATCAGCACAATGAGGAATTCCACGACAACGTTTTGCTCGACGCCAACTGCGACAGAAACGACGACGCGCAAAATCAACGAGGCGATGGCGGCAGCCCCAGCAGCAAACAACGGTGCGATAACCGAACCTTCAAGGTACGGACGCAACAACGATGCACCGAATCCAACCGCGGTGAACGCGAATGCGGTGATGCCGAGTGGCGTGGCACTCGGAGGCATCAAGTCGATGACCACGCCCCCGAAGAATCCAATGAGAGCTGCATTGAAGGGTGCGCGACGTAGTGCAAAACCGAAAACAACGACAAGAGTGAGTGGAGGCACTGCACCAGGCAAATCAAAAACGCTCAACCAGGTGTTTTCGATAACCGCACACAACACGAGCACTACTGCGGTGACAAGACTGCGCCAACCTCTCATCACGCACCTGATTTCGTTGCACTAGCAGAGACGGTTGCACTCATGGTCGGTTGCGGAGTCACAGTGACTGTCACTGTCGGTGCAGCAGTAACTTGTGGAATCAATGAATCGCGTGGATCGTTGCGCGGTTTGGTAACGACAACACCAACGACATCAAGTGCACTAATTCGAACAAAAGGTTCGACTGTGGCGATCGCACTCGCAGTGCCTTGTGCCGTTTCCACATAAGTCACTTTGCCGAGTGGAAGACCTGGCGTGAAAACGCCACCACTGACACCGTACGAGACAAGCAAATCTCCAGCTTTAACACTTGCTTCTGGATTGATGAACTGCAGTTTCATGTCATTCGGACTGCCGGTACCGCTCAAGAATCCAATCTCGCCGGAGCCTGTAATTCGAGCGCCAATGGTTGAGGTGGGATCAATCAACAACAGTACGGTCGACGTGCGCGCGGTGACTGCAATAACGCGGCCAACCATTCCTTCGCCGGCCATGACAGTTTGATTTTTCTTCACCCCATCATCTGAACCAATATCAAGCAATGCAGTAGAACCAAATCCAGAACTCGAACCGAGTGACATCACACGTGCAGGCACAATGTTGTAACCAGCAGTACCCGCCATTTGGAAAAGATGATGCAGTTCTTTTGCTTGGCGATCAAGGTCTTGCACTGTCAAAAGTTGTTGACGCAATTTTGCATTCACACT
>JBEGON010000169.1:0-24986 GCA_041181965.1 Actinomycetota bacterium | reverse complement strand
ATGACATCGGTTTGACCCTTCGTCACGTCGAAACTATCGGCGAATTTGAGGCAAAAAGACCTGCTTTTAAGCCTTCTGTTGCCTAAGTTTTTGCCCAAAACCGCAAAAAACAGCGAAAAATCGCTTAAATCACACAGTTTCTCTCTGCGTGTCTAAGCAAAATGCCTAAAAACAAGGGTAATTTCCGCCCCGTGTGAACCGGGGAAGGTTCGCATTTTCTCGAGATAATGTTTTGAAAGGAATACCATGAAGAAGAATGATCTTGCCGCAATCATCGGCGATCGTTTCGGTCTTGGTAAGCGCGATGCAGTAGCAGTTGTAGACACCGTCTTCACTGAAATCTCTCGCGAACTCTCAACCAAGGGTGGTTCAGTATCAATCACCGGTTTCGGCACTTTCCGTCGCAAGGACGTTCCTGCACGCAAAGCACGCCCAGGCCGCAACCCATTCACTGGTGAGAACATCATGATCAAGGCTCGTCCTGCATCATCAAAGCCAGCTTTCAGCGCTAACAAGGTCCTTAAGGAAGTTGTTGCAGGTAAGGCAAAGGTTGCTGCTGCTCCAAAGCCAGCCGCTAAGCCAGCTGCAAAGCCAGCGAAGAAAGCTGCTGCAAAGAAGGCTGCACCTAAGAAGGCAGCTGCAAAGAAGGCAGTGAAGAAGGTTGCACCTAAGAAGGCAGCTGCAAAGAAGCCAGCTAAGAAGGCTCCTGCACGCAAGCCAGCAGCTAAGAAGGCTGTAAAGAAGACAACCCGTCGCAAGTAAGCGATAAAACATAGGCCCGTCTCGATTGAGGCGGGTCTTTGTTTATTGCCACAATTGCGCCCTCCGACCGTGAAGGACGTTCATGCTGTTCGCAAAGAAGGCACGAGTACGCAAGACCTGGGCATATCTCTTGGTCGTTGCCATTATGCGTCCGTTGATGATGATCTTTACTCGTCGCGATTGGCGCGGTGGCGAACATCTCAACATCGATGGCGGAATCATCGTGGTGTCGAATCACCTTTCGAATTTCGATCCACTCACTCTTGCGCATTATTTGCACGACAACGGACGTCCGCCACGGTTCTTGGCTAAGCGCGCAATTTTCAAAGTTCCAGTAATTGGCTGGTTGGTTCGCACGGCAGGACAAATTCCAGTGGATCGCGGAACATCGAAAGCTGCAACTGCACTCAATGAAGCAGAGCAGGCTTTGGCCGACGGTGAAGCCGCTGTGATTTATCCAGAAGGCACACTCACATACGACCCGAACTTGTGGCCGATGACCGGTGCAACTGGTGCCGCGCGGCTTGCGATGTCGACAGGTGCGCCAGTAATCCCAGTCGCGCAGTGGGGTGCGCAAAATGTCATACCGCGCTGGTCAAAAGGTTTGAATCTGATTCCGCCGCGCAAAATCCACATGCTGGCAGGTCCACCAGTAAACCTTGATGAATTTAAAGGTCGCGAAACCGATACGACGATGTTGAACGAAGTAACGAATCGCATCATGGACGCAATTACCGAATTGCTTGAGGAAATTCGCGGTGAAAAGGCGCCAGCGGAGCGGTGGGATCGCCGCAATGTCCGCGAAGAGGACAATTAGCCATATGAAGATTGCAGTGATGGGAAGCGGTTCCTGGGGAACAGTTTTCAGTCAAGTCGTTCACGATGCAGGTTGCGATGTGACTTTGTGGTCACGCACCGCATCTGTTGTTGAGGCAATCAATTCAACGCATCGCAATCCATCTCATGTTTCTGACATCACCTTGCCTGAAGAAATTCGCTCAACGTCAGATGCGCAAGCGGCCATGTCTGGTGCAGACATCGTGGTGGTTGCGCTTCCGTCGACTGCCTACCGCTCGAACCTCGAAACGTGGGGTGCGCACATTCCATCTAATGCCGTGGTGGTTTCGCTCGCAAAAGGTATTGAAGTTGAAACCAATATGCGTATGTCAGAAGTGATTGCGCACACTGCAGGAATTGATGCCGATCGACTTGCAGTAATTTCGGGACCAAACCTTGCGCATGAAATTGGCGAACGTCAGCCAACTGCCACGACAGTCGCTTGCGAAAATGAAGTGAATGCGCAACGAGTGCAGGAAGCATGTTCTTCCTCTTACTTCCGCCCGTACTACACAACAGATGTTTTGGGCGTTGAAATCGCTGGTGCGATGAAAAACGTCATCGCGCTTGCAAACGGTATTGCTGCAGGAATGGGACTCGGCGAAAATTCGCAGGCTTCGCTGATTACCCGCGGTTTGCATGAAATGACACAACTTGGTCGCGCGCTCGGTGCGAATCCGTTGACGTTCCTCGGTCTCGCTGGTGTTGGTGACTTGCTCGCAACCAGTCAGTCACCTCTTTCGCGCAACAGATCTTTTGGTGTGGCGCTTGCGAGTGGTTTGACTGTCGATGAAGTTGTTGCGCAAACCAAAGAAACGTGTGAAGCGGTGAAAAGTTGTTTGCCGTTGTATCAAATCGGAAAAGCTGCAGGCGTTGAACTGCCCATCACGTCAGGTGTTGTCGCAGTCGTCCATCGGAATTTGCCACCAGCAGAGCTTGTTCGTCGCTTTATGGCACGCGAAACAAAACCAGAATCTGGTTCTGAACTTTAAATTACTTTCCAACTACTTTGGTAAGTGCTTGATCCAAATCGGACCACAAGTCATTAGCATTTTCGATACCGACTGATAGTCGAATCAATGATTCGTGGGTGTCTACAGGTTCAACTGGCCAGCGGCGACGTCGTTCCATTGTTGATTCAACACCGCCAAGGCTCGTTGCGTGTGTCCACAACTGAGTTGCCTCGCAGATAAGGTCCGCTTTGTCTGCATCGCACTTCGGAATGAAGCAAACCACAGCTCCAGCACCGTCCGCTTGCGAATGATGCAATACGTGACCAGGGTCAGAAGAAAGTCCCACGTACAGCACGCGTTCAACGCGTGAATCAGTTGCGAGTTTTTCGGCAATGAATTGTGCGTTGCTTTCTGCGCGATCAGTGCGAATTGAGAGTGTGCGCAAGCCACGAAGAGCCAAGAAGCATTCAAGCGAACCGGGGATGCTTCCCATCATGGTGCGACGAGATTTGAGTTTTTCATCAAGTTCTTTATCGCTGACAGATAGTGCGCCCATCAAGACATCAGAGTGACCAGCAATGGATTTGGTTGCAGAGTGCATCGAAATATCTGCGCCGAGATCGAGGGGACGTTGGCGGGTTGGTGACATGAATGTGTTGTCGACGGCAACGAGTGCCTTGGATTTCTTGGCAGCGGCAACAATGGCTTTGATATCTGCAACTTCCATCAACGGGTTAGTTGGTGTTTCAAGCCAGACAAGATGCGCGTCGCCGGTGGCTTTGATGACAGCATCTGTGTCGCTAATCAAAACTTCGCGAAGCTGGATACGACCAACACTTGCAAGTTCACGCATGCGACCAATAGTTCCTGGGTAGGCGTGATTTGGCGCTACAACGATTGCGTTTGCAGGGAGTAGATCAATCACTGCGCTAACAGTCGCGATACCCGCAGAAAAAACTGTGGTCATGCCATGTTCGATTGCGCCAAGAACAAGTTCGAGAGCTTCAGTTCCTACAGTGCCAGAACGAATGTAGGAATGTGCAGCGTCGCCAGCGACAAAAGTTGTTGAAACGCCGATGGGGTAGTTCACCGGCGCACCTGGCACATGTGGCGGACGTCCGAGTGTGACTGCCAGTGTTTCGTCATCCCAGTGTTGCGAGTGGCTCATGGTCAGAGCGTAGGGGAGTTGTGCGGTTAGGGTTGTGCTCGTGGCTCATCAGCGTCCTGTCGTGGCCGTCCTCTTTGGTGGACGATCAAGCGAGCATGCAATTTCTTGTGTGTCGGCCGCGGGCGTACTTGGTGCAATTGATACGTACAAATACGAAGTCATTGCAATTGGTATCACCAAGAGTGGTGGTTGGTTCATTTTTGATGGTTCTCCCGAAGAACTGAAAATCCGCGATGGCGTTTTGCCAGAAGTACGTGCAGTTGGTCGAGAAGTTCGCATGAGTCTCGATCCGCAGATTCGCGGCTTTGTTGCAGTTGATGGCAAAGCATTGCCGGATGCTTTCGGTCGCGTTGATGTTGTGTTCCCAGTGATGCACGGTCCATATGGCGAAGACGGCACTATTCAAGGTGCACTCGAATTTGCCGATATTCCATGCATTGGATCTGGCGTCTTTGCGTCGGCCGCAGCAATGGACAAAGCCCACATGAAAGCAATGTTTGGTGCACATCGTTTACCGATTGGTGCTTTCGAAGTCATCACCAACTCGCAGTGGATGCACAACAAGGCAGATGCGCTCAAGCGCGTCGCAGGTCTTGGTCTGCCGGTCTTCGTCAAGCCAACTCGTGCTGGTTCGAGTCTCGGTGTTGTGAAAGTTAAAGATGCGTCTCAAATTGAAGATGCAATCAACTCTGCACGTGTCCATGATCCCAAGGTGATTGTTGAAGCATCGATCGAAGATGCTCGCGAAATTGAGTGTGGTGTTTTGGTACGTGACGGAATTGCGCATGCATCAGTGGCTGCCGAAATCATCGTGCACGGTCAGCATGAGTTCTACGATTTTGAAGCTAAGTACCTTGAAAATTCTGCAGACTTAGTCGTACCAGCAGATTTGCCAGTGGAAACTCTCAAAGAAGTTCAGGATCTCGCCATCAAAGCCTTTGAAGCACTCGATTGCGAAGGATTTGCTCGGTGTGATTTCTTTGTGAAAAGTAATGGCGAAGTAATTGTGAATGAAGTCAACACTTTGCCTGGATTTACACCGATTTCGATGTTCCCGCGGATGTGGCAAGCGAGTGGTCTGTCGTATCCGGAAATCATCGACACGCTGATTCTTGATGCCCTTCGTCGCGGCACAGGGTTGCGTTAACTCATCATGTCTCAAGGAAATCTCGGTGAATTTGAAATCATCGACAGATTACGCAAGAAATTCCATCAAAATTCTTCTGTAATCGTTCCATCGGGTGACGATGCTGCAGTGGTCGCGATGCCAGATGGCGATGTTGTCATCACAACAGATGTTGCTGTCGAAGGAGTGCACTTCCGTAAAGAGTGGTCTACACCGATTGAAATTGGTCAGCGCATCACAGCGCAGAACTTTTCTGATGTTGTCGCGATGGGTGCATGGCCAGTTGCAATCGTTGTGGCAGTTGTTGCGCCCAAAGAAACTCCATTGAATTTTCTTGAAGCCCTCACAGCCGGCATTGAAGACGAATGCAAGAAGGTTGATGCAAGTGTTGTCGGGGGTGACATGTCGCGTGGAGATCAATTGATGATTGCCATCACTGCTATTGGGCAGCGTCGTGGCGTGAAGCCTGTTTTACGAAGTGGTGCGCAGGTTGGCGACACTGTGTACGTCAGTGGTCGACTCGGGTATAGCGCTGCAGGGCTTGCATGTTTGATGCGTGGATCACGCAGTCCACGGGAAGCGGTCAGCGCATACTTGACGGTCGAACCGAATTACCAACTCGGCATCGATGCTGCGCGATCTGGTGCAACCTCCATGATTGACATCAGTGACGGATTGGTGGCAGATGCCGGTCATGTCGCGACATCTTCGAAGGTGCGGATCAACCTCGACAGCTCGGCACTTGCACCAGGCGATTTCTTGACCAGTTTGGCTCAGGGGATGGGTGTTGACCCTTGGCAGTGGGTGCTCGCGGGTGGGGAAGACCACGGTTTGCTGGCTACCTTCTCGGGCCCAGCCCCTGAGGGATTTCGCCCGATTGGGCGGGTTGAGGCAGGCGAAGAAGGCGTCCTTGTGGACGGTCAGACCCCTCGATTCGTGCATGGGCACGACCATTTTGCGGGTTAGCACCTCTCTCGGCTAACCTGCGCCCCGTTCTTCGGAACAATCCCCCAACTTCAAGGAGTTCCATCGTGGCTGCCCATTGCGACGTTTGCGGTAAGGGTCCTTCATACGGACACTCAATTTCGCATTCGCACATCCGCACCAAGCGCCGCTGGAGCCCAAACATCCAGCGCGTCAAAGCGTTGGTGTCGGGTACACCAAAGCGTGTCAACGTGTGTGTGGCTTGCCTCAAGGCTGGCAAAGTCACTCGCGCTGTCTGACGAAAATCTCTGCCCTCAACCGCCGCGCAATTTGTGCGGCGGTTGTTGTTTTTCAGGGCTGATTCGTTACTAACCTCAGTGCCTGTTGAAAGGTGATTGATGTCAGAAAAGATGTTCGACGCCCAGATCGTGCGCCAATGGGCGTATGTCGGGGTCAACACTTTGCGTGAACATCGTCAAGAGCTCAACGCACTCAATGTGTTCCCAGTTCCCGATGGTGACACTGGAACAAATCTTTATCTCACCTTCAAAGCCGCCTACGAAGCGGAACTGCAACGAACTGGTGCCGTCGGCGACGCACTCGACGCATTGCGTGCAATGTCTCGCGGAGCATTGCTCGGCGCACGTGGCAACTCTGGTGTCATCCTCGCGCAAACGTTGGCGGCGTTCGCTGATGCTGCAGAGTCGATGCCACAAGGTCTCACCCTTCGCGGCTTGTTGAGTGCTGGTGCTTCAGCTGCTCGTGCAGCAGTGGCAGCACCAATCGAAGGAACTGCATTAACGGTTCTTGATGCGGCAGCTGCGACTGAAGCCCGTGATCCATCTGAAGCTGCAGAAGCAGCGCGTGAAACTCTTAGACGCACTCCCGAAATGTTGGAGGCATTAAAAGTTGCAGGCGTTGTTGATGCTGGCGGTCGCGGTGTTGTGTTGTTGCTCGATGCATTGAATGCAGTGTGGAATGGCACAGAAGTTGCATCACCACCAGTTGGTTTCGTGCCTTCAGCAGTGCCGGTAGCTCATGCGTGTGATGCAGATGCGCGTTATGAATTGATGTTTTTGGTTCCAGCCGCAAAGAATGAAGCAGTCAAAGATGCGATTGTGAATTCTGGAGTGAGTTTGGCAATCACGACCGGTCGTGAATTTGCACAAATTCACATTCACACTGATGCGCCGCAAGAAGTTATTTCGCTGGCAAGTGCGGTGGCAGATGTTCGACACGTACGTATTGAATTACTAGACCAACAACCAGCTCAGCGCAAACTTGTCGCACAAGCTTTCGGCAGTGGAGTAGTGCAACAACTCGCAGAACTTGGGGTTGCCGTTGTTGCCGCGGAACCAGATGTTCGTCCGAGTGTTCAAGAGTTTTATTCAGCAGGTATCCGTGCCAATGCACGGGAAGTAATTGTGTTTGCTAGTGACAAAGACAGTGTTCAAGTAGCTGAAATTGCAGTTGCAGAGCTACGCAAAGAAAATATTGATGCAAATTTGGTCGCCACCCACACCATTGTCCAAACTCTTGCCGCAATCTCTGTCTCGAATTCGTCGTTGAGTATCGCTGACGACCTTGCTGCAATGAAAATTGCGGCGTCACACGTGACTGCAATTGGCATCACTAAAGCGACGCGCAATTCTGCGATCTCCAACAGCCCCATTGCGACCGGCGATTTTCTCGCCTTCGTCAATGCCGACCTTGTGGCTTCATCTCAAGATCTGGTGGACGCTGTCTGTTCGGTAGCAATTCAATGCAAGACGGCCGAGCTCATCACTGTGATTGCTGGTCGCGATCTGGCGGAAGATGACGCCGAAGATGTTGTTGAAGCACTGCAAACATTGTTCCCTGATGCAGAATTACTTCTCACTCCAGGTCACCAGGAAATGTGGCCGCTTCTGATTGGAATCGAGTAACCATGCACGGACTCGCTACTCCACTCAAAGACGTTGTTGGAACCAAGACGTCACAAGCACTTGCAAAATCATTCAACTTAGTGACTGTCGAAGATCTGTTACGTCATTTCCCGCGCCGCTACGCAGACCGCGGTGAACTCACCGAAATGTCATCACTCAAAGTTGATGAACATGTCACCATCATGGCCGATGTCTATTCCGTGACGCGTCGGCCCATGCGACAAAAGCGTGGCAGTTTGCTTGAAGTGCTCGTGTCTGATGGCACCGGCACTATGAAACTTACTTTTTTCAATCAGGACTGGCGTGAACGCGATCTCAAAGTTGGACGACGCGGTTTGTTCAGTGGCAAAGTCACAGTGTTTCGCAATGAACGACAACTCGCGCATCCAATGTATGTACTAGTGCCGAGTGATACTGAACCAGACCCAGAAGCCGTCGCGGCTTTCGCAAAACCGTTGATTCCGGTTTACCCAGCCACGAGCACCTTGCCTTCATGGCAAATCGAACGAAGTGTCGAACTTGCTCTCGACGGACTAGATCCATTGATCAAGGATGCAATTCCAGATGACATTGTTCGCGAACTTGAATTCACTGATGTTGTCACGGCGTTTCGCAACATTCATCAGCCGCGTAATCGCGCAGACGCCGAAGCCGCTGCTCACCGTTTTGCCTACGAAGAGGCTCTTGTCTATCAAGTGATTTTGGCTCAGCGTCGGCAAGATTCAGAAGCGATGGTCGCAACACCTCGTCTGGTGAAGAAAGGTGGAGCACTTGAAGCTTTCGATGTTGCTCTGCCATTTACATTGACGTCAGGTCAGGTTGCTGTGTGTGAGGACATTTTCAAAGACATCGCACAGAGTCATCCGATGCATCGTTTGGTGCAAGGCGAAGTTGGTAGCGGTAAGACGGTCTGCGCTATGCGCGCGATGCTGGGTGTGGTGGATGCTGGGGGACAAGCAGTACTTCTCGCCCCAACCGAAGTGCTGGCTCAGCAACACGCTCGCAGCATTGCCAAAATGCTCGGTGACATCATCAGCGATGAAGGCATGTTTGGTGATCGCAAACCATATTCGACAAAAATCGCACTGCTCACTGGTTCATTGGGTGCAGCGGCTCGTCGCCAAGCTTTGCTGGACATTCAGAGTGGCATGGCTGGAATTGTTGTGGGTACTCACGCTTTACTCGAAGAAAAAGTGCAATTTGCTGATCTCGGTTTAGTGGTGGTCGACGAACAGCATCGTTTCGGTGTCGAACAACGTGCAGTGCTGATGACAAAGTCAGCTGAGGGCACTCGTCCGCATTTGCTCGTTATGACCGCGACGCCCATCCCACGCACGGTTGCGATGACAGTGTTTGGTGATTTAGATGTATCGACGCTTTCAGAATTACCGGCCGGTCGTTCACCGATTGCAACACATGTTGTCGCGGTGCAGGAAAAACCACAATTTCTCGAAAGAGCATGGACGCGAATTCAAGAAGAAGTGGCAAAGGGACATCAGGCATACGTCGTGTGCCCGCGCATTACATCGAATGCTGCGGAAGAAGATTCAGAAATCGAAGACGCACCGAGCATGGCAAATGTTGAAGATCTATTCCATCAACTTTCTAGTGGGCCACTCTTTGGTCTGAAGCTCGCGCAACTTCACGGAAAACTGAAAGCCGATGTCAAAGAAGATGTCATGCAAACTTTTGCTCGCGGCGAAATCGATGTCGTCATTGCGACAACTGTGATTGAAGTTGGCGTGGATGTTCCAAACGCGTCAGTCATGGTGATTATGGATGCGGATCGATTCGGTGTTTCGCAGCTTCATCAGCTACGTGGACGTGTGGGTCGCGGAAGCGTTCCTGGCTTGTGCCTACTCGTGACGAATTCGATGGCCGACTCGCCAGCTCGCGAACGTTTGGATGCCGTCGCGTCGACTCTCGATGGTTTTGAGCTAGCTCGGATTGACCTTGAACAACGTCGTGAAGGTGATGTGCTTGGTGTCAATCAAAGCGGTCGTCGTTCAAGTTTGCGGATTTTAAGAGTGTTGCGCGACGAAGATTTGATTGCGCAGGCACGCGACCATGCAGTGAAGATTGTTGCTGCAGACACTGCATTGCGCGATCATGAACAACTCAAGCGACGTGCGAGTCAATTGGTCAACGAAGAACGCTCCGAATATTTGGAGAAAGCATGACCCGCATCATTGCTGGCGCGGCAAAGGGTCGCACCCTCAAAGTTCCATCACACGGCACACGACCCACTTCGGATCGAGTGCGCGAATCGGTGTTCAACATGTTGCAACATCGACTTGGTGATTGGAATGACATCAACGTGCTCGACTTGTATGCGGGTTCCGGTGCGTACGCATTCGAATCACTGTCGCGAGGTGCGAAGAGTGCGACGGTCGTGGATAACGCGCGACATGCGAATGATGTGTTGCACCAAAATGCGCAACAACTAGGTTTTGACCTCCGCATCGTGAATCGCGATGTCAGCAAGTTTGCTGCAATGTCCTCTGCCGAGAAATTTGATCTTGTCTTTATTGATCCGCCGTATGACCTCACGAATGTCGTCATCACTCAATTGCTTGATGCGTTATGCAAACACAATTTCTTGGCTGAAGATGTGGTGATTGTGGTAGAGCGCAGCGGCCGTGATGAGATTTTTTCTGTGCCTGATTCCCTCACGATTGAGAGCGACCGAGCCCTTGGCGAGACTCGGGTCATCGTGCTCGTGGGGTAGATTTACCCCGATTTCCTATCCCAACAAGGAGAGTGGATGCGCAAGGCAGTCTGCCCAGGATCTTTTGACCCTGTCACCAACGGACATCTTGATGTCTTTGGGCGCGCTGCTGCCATGTTCGACACCGTGACTGTGGCCGTGTTGAGCAACTCCACCAAGACCGCACTTTTCACCATCGAAGAGCGCATTGAGATGCTCAAGGTCGCTGTCGCTCCTTGGAAGAACATCCAAGTGACAACCTTCAAGGGTTTGTTGGTTGATTTCTGCGAACAGAATGACATTAATGTCATCGTCAAAGGTCTGCGCGCAGTATCAGATTTCGATTACGAATTGCAGATGGCTCAAATGAATTATCGATTGAAGTCTGTCGAAACTGCGTTCATCGCCACGAATCCGGAATACGGATATCTCTCATCTTCTCTCATCAAAGAAATTAGTCGCAACGGTGGCGATGTTTCTGGACTTATTCCTGACAACGTCTTGCGGGCACTGCAAGAACGCAATGCATCTGGAGGTGCCAAATGAAAGTACAAGCAATTGTTGAAGAATTGATTGCCACTATTGAAGAGGCGAAGGCAATGCCACTCTCGCAGTCATGTGTGGTGAATCGTCAAGACGTCATGGGACTTTTGCGTCAACTCGAAAAATCAATGCCTGCCGAATTCAATCAAGCTGCGGCTTTGCTCAATGATCGCGAAGCAGTTGTTCGTGATGCTCACAACGAAAGTGATCGCATCATTGAAATTGCACGTGCTGAAGCCGCAGTTCTTGTCACGCAAGAACAGGTGTACAAACAAGCACTCGCTGAAATCGAACGCATCCGTAATGCGAATGACGAAGATATTGCTCGCAAGCGTCGCGAACTTGATGATTACATCGACGCCAAGTTGGCTGCTTTTGAAGCTGCTTTGGTTAAGACCCTTAACGCGGTTCAGGTTGGCCGCGAGCGCACTGCCGTCCGCTTGGCATCTGATGTTCCGATGGACGCCCCACACGATCCGGGCAATTTCTTCGGCGACTGGGCTGATCCTCGCGCCTAAAACCTGACTTTCGGGGGTCGTTCGCCCTCCATTCAGGCTCATTTTGGGCTCCTCGCACGGTTCGGGTACCCTTCGCCCTCGGTCTTCGAGGCCTGCAAACACACTGTGAGGGCATCGTGAACACCCTGGATCCCCGCGCACCATTGGTGCTCGACACGCTCGAACTTGGGCGTCGTGCTGGATCGATGGTGAAACGACATTTCACAGTGCCTGCACCTGCAGAACTTGGAACTGAAGTCATTGGCGTCACTGAAGGTGATGACCTTGAGTTGGATCTCCGACTCGAAGGTGTCATTGAAGGTGTGCTGGTGTCGGGAGTGGCAATTGCACTCGCAACCGGAGAATGTGCGCGTTGCTTGCAGCCGATCTCACAACAGATGGAAGTCGATTTCCAGGAGTTGTACGAATATCCCGATGCAGTGAACGACGAAGACTCGCTACGACTTGAGGGCGACTTGCTCGACCTCGAACCAGTAGTACGTGATGCGATTGTGCTTGCACTTCCGCTCGCGCCCTTGTGCAAGGACGATTGCCGCGGACTTTGTTCGCAGTGCGGTGTGGACTTGAATAAGGAACTGAACCACCAACACGACAATGTTGATGAACGCTGGCAAGCCTTGAAAGGTTTGCTCACAGACATCGACCCGACGGAAGGCTGACCCAGATGGCAGTACCCAAGCGCAAAACTTCGCGTTCTAACACGCGTGCGCGTCGCTCCCAGTGGAAGACAACCCCTGCTTCTCTCGTTGCCTGCGATCGCTGCCGTGCTCCTAAATTGCAGCATCGTGCATGCGGCAACTGCGGCACCTACGACAAGCGTCAGGTTCTCGAAGTCTGATCGACTCCACTTCAACTCGCGCCTTGGCAACAGGGCGCGTTGTTGTTTCTACACATCTTGGCGAGAATTACGAACTAGGAGGGGACATGAATAGTGATGCACTCAATGCAGTCATCAATGCGGTGAGCATTGTCATGGAACTTCCAGCCGACATCCTTGATAGTTCCACAGCTTTTCGTGCCATCAATGCAGACTCGGTGGCATTGATTGTTATCGCTGATGTGATTGAAGATCGCTTTCCGCAATACGTAGTTTCGGATGATGTGCTGAAGTCATCCGCGACTATTGGTGACCTTGCTGCTGGTTTGAAGGTATCGGCATGACTTCGCCAGTAGACCTCAACAAACTTCGTGAGCGCATTGGTTTCAATGTGCCAGATGACATGCTCGAACTTTCTGTCACACATCGTTCATATGCCTATGAAAATGGCAATATCCCAACCAATGAACGCTATGAGTTTCTCGGCGATTCGGTTCTCGGATTGATTGTCACGGATGCGCTGTTTGCAAAACATCCTGATGTCCCAGAAAGTGAACTCGCAAAACTTCGCGCTGGTGTTGTCAATGCACGCGCGCTCGCAGAGACTGCAAAGAATCTTGGACTTGGCGAATTTATGTTGCTCGGTCGAGGAGAAATTGCGACTGGTGGTCGTGAAAAAGCTTCTATCTTGGCTGATGCGATGGAGGCAGTTATTGGTGCTGTGTATCTCGCTGGTGGCATCGAAGCGGCACATACTTTCGTTCATCAACTTCTCGATCCGTTGATTGACGAGGCCGCAACTCTCGGTGCTGGTCTTGATTGGAAAACAAGTTTGCAGGAACTTTCGAGTTCCTTAGGTCTTGGTGTGCCGGAATATGTCATCGAAGATTCGGGTCCCGACCACGACAAACATTTCACTGCTCGAGTGAAACTCGGCGATCGTTTATATGGCTTTGGCGAAGGTCGCAGCAAGAAAGTTGCGGAACAACAAGCGGCCGCTGGCGCTTTCTCGGAACTCAAAGCGAACTAACATGCCTGAATTGCCAGAAGTGGAAACAGTCCGCTCTGGGCTGGCTGCACACATCACCGGACACACTTTCACTCGAGTCAAAGTACTCAATGATCGTTCAGTAAGAGCACATATTGGTGGTGCGCGTGACTTTGCATCGCAGCTCAAGAACACGTCAATTAATTGCATTTCGCGGCGGGGCAAGTTTTTGTGGATGCCACTTTCCGAAAATGGCCATGACATTGATCGTGCGCTCGTGATGCATCTTGGAATGTCTGGTCAAGCGCTATTGGTGGATCCAAAGTCAGAAGCAGAGAAACAACTTCGGGTTCAGTTCACTTTAGATCGCGATGATCTTGAATTGCGCTTTGTTGATCAACGAATGTTTGGTGGCGTGCATGTTGATGACCTCGTGGTTGTGGGGGACGAAAAACTTCCGCAATCAGCACTGCATATCGCTCGCGACGCACTCGACCCGAAACTCGAGATCGATGATGTGATTTCTCGTTACCGCAAACGTTCCGCCGGAGTGAAGTCGTTGTTGCTCATTCAAGAAATCATGTCTGGTGTTGGCAATATCTACGCTGACGAGGCGCTGTGGTTGAGCGGTATTCACTACCTCACCCCCGGTTCCCGGTTGTCTAAAAAAGCGTGGGCGGAATTGATCGGAAATGTGCAATCCGTCATGGCTGCCGCAGTGAAGGCGGGCGGCACCAGCTTTGACGACCTCTATGTGAGCGTCAACGGGGAGAGCGGCTGGTTTGAGGTCAGTCTGAACGCCTACGGGCAGGAAGGGGAGCCTTGCCCCCGCTGTGGCCGCCTCATCGTCCGTGAGGCGTGGTCTAACCGTTCTTCCTTCCGATGCCCTTCATGCCAGCGGCGTCCTCGGGGAATCGAATAGGTAGGGTTTGCCCACTTTCTGGCGTAGGAGTGCTTCGTGTACCTAAAAAGCTTGACCCTCAAGGGCTTCAAGTCTTTTGCCTCGCCAACCACCCTGAATTTTGAACCTGGCATCACCTGTGTCGTCGGTCCAAACGGTTCCGGCAAGTCCAACGTTGTCGATGCACTCGCGTGGGTTATGGGTGAGCAAGGTGCCAAGTCCTTGCGCGGTGGAAAGATGGAAGACGTCATCTTTGCCGGCACTGTTGATCGTGCACCGCTTGGTCGCGCCGAAGTTATTTTGACGATTGACAACACCGATGGTGCATTGCCAATCGATTACACCGAAGTCACCATTTCGCGCATCATGTTCCGCAATGGTGGATCTGAATACGCCATCAACGGTGAACCGTGCCGTTTGCTCGATATTCAAGAGCTTCTCTCAGACTCTGGCATTGGTCGCGAAATGCACGTCATTGTCGGTCAGGGTCAGCTAGATGCGATTTTGCACGCATCACCAGAAGATCGTCGCGGATTTATCGAAGAAGCTGCTGGTGTTTTGAAGCATCGCAAACGTAAAGAGAAAGCGCTGCGCAAACTTGAGGCGATGCAAGGCAACTTGGTTCGTCTGACAGACCTCACTACCGAACTACGTCGCCAGCTCACCCCGCTTGGAAAGCAAGCAGAAGTTGCTCGTCGCGCTCAAGTCATTCAGATTGACGTTCGCGATGCGCGCTCGCGTTTGTTTGCCGATGATTTGCTTCACATGCGCACGGCCCTTGCCGCAGAAGTCGCCGACGAGACGGCTCTTCGCGAAATGCGTACGCAGTTCGAAACCGAAATGAGTGCACTTCAATCACGTGAACTCATTCTTGATTCGGAAATTCGTTCTGATGCTCCGCGCATCGCAAAAGCACAGGAAAACTGGTTCAAACTCTCAAGTCAGCGCGAACGATTTCTTGGTACGGCATCTCTTGCTTCCGAACGCGTCCGCATGCTTTCTCCTGTTGAAGAAGAAGTGCTTGGTCGCGACCCTGAAGAACTTGATCGCGAAGCGATTGAAGCTCGACTGGAAAACGAAAAGCTCGCTGCAGAAGTTGAATCAGGTCGCGCACGACTGCTTTCCGCAACCCAGCATCGTGCAGAAGCTGAAGGTCATTTGACCGAAGAAAATCGTCGTATTACAGATGCTGCGCGCGCTGCAGCAGACCGTCGCGATGGTTTGACCCGCCTTGCTGGTCAGGTCGATGCAATGCGTCAACGCATTGAAACGCGCACTGCAGAAATTGCGCGTCTTGAAGGTCAGATCGAACAAGCGCGCGCTCGCGCCGAACAAGCACAACAAGAATTCCGTGCATTGGAATCACAGATCGCTGGTTTGGATGCAGGCGAACGTAATCTTGATGAAGAACACGAAAATGCTGCGGAGAAACTTGCTTCTGCAGAACGTGCTTTGAATGAATTGCAACTCGCAGAAGCGGCTGCAGAACGCGATCGCTTGTCTCTCACCTCACGTGTTGAAGCACTTGAAATGGCATTGTCACGTCAAGGTGGCGGCGCTGCATTGCTCGCAGCTAATGAACGCATCTCTGGTGTGCTCGGTTCTGTTGCGGCATTGATTCATGTGAAGTCTGGCTATGAAGAAGCCGTAGCTGTTGCGCTTGGTGATGCTGCGAATGCCATCGCTGTTCGTGACGTTGACGCTGCAATTGCGGCAATGGACATGTTGAAAGCCGACAACCTCGGTCGCGCCGGTTTGGTTATTGCTGAAGAAAATGATCCAGGTGAAGATCCAGTGTCACGTCGTTTGCCAGACGGCGCAGTAATGGCAGCAGATGTGGTTGAGGCGCCAGCCGAACTTCGCTCAGCTATTCGTACGTTGCTACGCGGCATTGTCATTGTTGACAATCTCAAGGTCGCTCGAGAAATCGTTTTGGAACGCTCACAAGCCATTGCTGTAACACGACAAGGCGATTCTGTTGGTCGCGTTTCAGCGTCCGGCGGCTCCGCCTCTGGACCAAGTCTTTTGCAGGTGCAAGCAGCACTTGATGAAGCGCGTAGCAAGCGTGATGCGGCAGCACATGAAACTGAGCGTCTGAAGTTTGAACAAGTGTCCGCGACTGCCAAAGTTGAAGCTGCGCAAAAAGAAGCGGATGCGACTCTTAGCGGACTTTATGAATCTGACGCACAAATGGCCGCTGTTGCAGAACAACTTGGCCAACTCAGCAATGCAACGCGTGCGGCAAGTTCTGAAGCGGATCGCCTTGAAGCTGGCGTAATTGCTGCGCGCGCAGCGCGCGAAGCGGATGAAGTGTCGTTGCAAGAACTTACGGATCGTTTGCAGGCGGCAGAAAATGCACCGGTTGAGTCTGACCCAGACACTTCTTACCGTGATGTTTTGGCGGCAGATGTTGAAGCAAAACGCCATGAAGAAATGGAAATTCGTCTTGCAGTTCGCACCAGTGAAGAACGTCAACGCTCTGCAGCGTCGCATGTCGAAAATCTCGAACGCGCCGCTCGCGATGAACGTGAATCACGTCGTCGTTTTGCCGAACGTAAAGAACGTCGCGCCCGTGAAGCTGCTGTAGCGGTCGCGGTGTTGCGTGGTGCTGAAATTGCCATCAGTTGGATTGACGCTTCATTGATTCAGGCGTCGAATGAGCGCACAGAAGCTGAGCAAACGCGCGATTCACGCGATGTTGAAATCTCGCAGGTTCGTGCCCGTAGCCGCGAAGTTGCATCCGAACTTGAAAAGCTCGTTGACTCGGTGCACCGTGACGAAGTTGCTCGTGCAGAACAACGACTTCGCATCGAAGCTCTCGAAAACAAGATTATGGAAGACCTGGGTCTTGATGCTGACACGTTGATTCGCGACTTTGGTCCAGATCAATTGGTGCCACCGACGCCGCCAGCTCCTGGCGACGAAGTTGATCCAAATGCACCAGAACCACAGCCGTACCCATACGTACGTGAAGAACAAGAAAAGCGTTTGAAGGTTGCCGAACGCGGTCTCGCATTGCTCGGCAAAGTGAATCCGCTCGCGCTGGAAGAATTTTCTGCGCTCGAAGAACGTCATAAGTTCCTCAACGAACAGCTCGACGATTTGCGCAAGTCACGCAATGACTTGATGTCTATCGTCAAAGATGTTGATGAACGCGTTCAGCAAGTTTTCGCTGAAGCGTTCACCGACACTGCCCGCGAATTCGAAGGTATTTTCGCTCGCTTGTTCCCAGGCGGTGAAGGTCGCTTGGTGTTGACCGATCCAAACGATTTGTTGAACACCGGTATCGAAGTTGAAGCGCGTCCACCTGGAAAGAAATTGAAGCGTTTGTCATTGCTTTCTGGCGGTGAACGTTCGCTCACTGCAGTGGCTTTCCTCGTCGCACTCTTCAAGTCGCGCCCAAGTCCGTTTTACGTCATGGACGAAGTTGAAGCGGCTCTCGACGATGTCAACCTCGGCCGCTTGATCGAAGTGATGAAGGAACTGCAGGACAACTCGCAGCTGATTGTTATCACTCACCAGAAGCGCACCATGGAAATTGCTGATGCGTTGTATGGCGTGACGATGCGGGGCGACGGTATTTCCGCGGTTATCAGCCAAAAACTTTCAGAAGCACGCGATAGCGTCGACTGATGTTGTTCCGACGCAAACGTGAAGCAGTTCAAAGTCACGATGTTGTTGCAGAAAAACCGAAACTTCGCGAGCGTCTAAAACAAACTTCATTTTCTCGCGCACTCAAATCTGCATTCGGTGAAGCAACCGACGAAGCAGTTTGGCAAGGAATCGAAGATGCGCTCTTGATGGCGGATGTTGGATTGAGCGCAACCCAAAGAATTGTTACTCAAGCCCGTAAGTCCGCTGGTCGAACGGCATCAGAAGAAGACGTGATGGCAGCACTCAAAACTGAGTTGCTCGCAGTGTTGAATCAACATCAAGATCGCGATGTGCACGGTAGCGATGATGGCATTTCTGTAGTGCTTATCGTTGGTGTCAATGGCACCGGAAAAACCACGACAACAGGCAAACTTGCTTACCGATGGACTCGAGAAGGACATCGAGTCGTTCTCGGTGCTGCAGACACATTCCGTGCGGCTGCAGCCGATCAACTCGTCACCTGGGGTGAAAGAGCTGGGTGCGAAGTTGTGCGCGGACCAGAGAATGGCGATCCCGCAGCAGTCGCTTTTGACGCCGTTGCGCGCGGTCTTGATTCGGATGCGGACGTTGTCTTGCTTGACACCGCTGGCCGTTTACACACCAAACAAGGTTTGATGGACGAACTCAGCAAGATTCAACGCATTGTCGAACGCAAGGCTCAGGTCGACGAAGTTTTGCTTGTCATTGATGCCACCACGGGTCAAAACGGCGTTACACAGGCAAAGGTTTTCGCTGAAGCAGTGAATGTCACCGGCATCGTGCTCTCCAAGCTCGACGGCTCTGCCAAGGGCGGGGTAGTGATTGCTGTGCAAGAAGCCCTAGGCGTGCCTGTGAAATATGTCGGCATTGGTGAAACTGCAGAAGACCTCATTGACTTCAACGCTGAAGATTTCGTTGACGCCCTTTTTGCCTAACTGTTTACATTCGTAACATTCGCGACTCTGATTTGTAACGATTCCACCCGTAATGTGACATCACGGAAACATGCTGCAACCCTCTTTTGAAACATGTCCCGCTCAAGATTCGCCCGTTCGATCCTTTCGAGTGGAAGTAGGTGTGAAATGCCAGATATCAATACTGGTGATACCGCCTGGGTCTTGGCGAGCGCGGCTCTCGTGTTGCTGATGACTCCAGGTTTGGCGTTCTTCTATGGCGGCATGGTGCGCGTCAAGAGTGTGCTCAACATGATGATGATGTCCTTTGCCGCAATTTCAGTAGTGAGTGTTTTGTGGGTGCTTTATGGATATTCCATGGCATTTGGCAATTCAGGTAGTCCTTGGGTGGGCACTTTCTCACTGTCGAGTTTTTCTGATGCGGTGAATTCAGTTACGGCAAACGGTGCGTATTACCCAATCCCAACTTTGGCATTCGCAGCTTTTCAATTGATGTTCGCAGTAATCACTCCGGCGCTCATCTCTGGTGCGATTGCTGATCGTGCGAAGTTCACGACATGGGTTGTATTCGTTGCAATATGGGTCACGGTTGTGTATTTCCCAGTTGCGCACTGGGTGTTCGACTTTGGTGACACCACCACTGATGGTGCCGGTTGGTTGGCAGGTCAGGGTGTTCTTGACTTTGCTGGTGGTACAGCAGTGCACATCAATGCTGGTGCTGCAGGTCTCGCACTCGCACTCGTTTTGGGTAAGCGCGTTGGATTCAAGAAAGAGCCAATGCGTCCACACTCATTGCCGCTGGTGTTGTTGGGCTCTGGACTCTTGTGGTTTGGCTGGTTTGGTTTCAATGCAGGATCGGCGCTCGGTGCTAATGGCACTGCTGCTCTTGCCTTTATCAACACACAAGTTGCAACCGCCGCAGCTCTTGCCGGTTGGTTGATCGTTGAAAAGATTCGCGATGGTCATGCAACCTCACTGGGCGCTGCTTCAGGTGCGGTTGCTGGTTTGGTGGCGATTACACCAGCTTGTGCGTTCGTTGCACCATGGGCGGCAGTTGTTATTGGTTTGATTGCGGGCGTGCTCTGTGCACTCGCAGTCGGATTGAAGTACAAGTTCAACTACGACGATTCACTTGACGTTGTTGGCGTGCACTTGGTTGGCGGACTCTGGGGAACGCTCTCGATCGGCATTTTCGCTACAACACAAGCAACCTCGTGGGGCGCAAATGGTTTGCTCTACGGCGGTGGCACAACACTTCTTGGAAAGCAAGCACTCGGCGCGTTCTCTGTCATGGCGTTCTCATTCATCGTGACTGGAGTCATCGGCTGGTTGCTCAACAAGACAATTGGTTTCCGCATTTCTCGCGATGAAGAAATCGAAGGCGTTGACATCACGTCACACGCTGAATCCGCATACGAACTTGATAGCCGTGCTTCAGGTTCATTCGTTGGAACCCACTAGGAGGGCACAATGAAATTAGTAACCGCAATTATCAAGCCGTTCAAATTGGACGATGTCAAAGCGGCCCTCGAATCCGTTGGTATTCACGGCATGACTGTCAGTGAAGCTAGCGGTTATGGACGCCAACGCGGACACACAGAGGTGTACCGCGGTGCTGAATACACAGTGTCGCTCGTGCCAAAGGTGCGCATCGAAGTTCTCGTCGATGACAAAGATGTCGATGCCGTGGTCGATTCAGTAATCGCTGTCGCGCAGACCGGCAAGATCGGTGATGGCAAGGTGTGGGTTATGCCAGTCGAACAAGTTATTCGAGTTCGGACCGGTGAGCGCGGGCCTTCTGCACTGTAAGTAGTGTGAGTGGGGAGGGCAACCTCCCCACTCAACTTTTTCGTTAGGGACATCATGGATGCAAGCGCAATCAACACTGAGTTTCTCAGTGCGCGTGCGACCTTGGTGTCTCAAAAACCATCCGCAGAATCACGTGCGGGATTAGTAGCACTTCATGACAAATGGGTGCGAGATCTAGCCGGCTTAGCTGGACTCGGAGATATGAACGCCGCGCTTGTTGCAGTCGGCGGGTATGGCCGTTCGGAATTGTGCGCCGGTAGCGATCTCGACATCATGTTGTTGCACCATCAAGATGAGTCACCCGCGAAAGTAAAAGCGGCAGCCGACCTCATTTTTTATGCAATCTGGGATTCCGGAATCAAACTCGATCACAGTGTTCGCGACATTGCACAAGCACGAAAAATGGCCGCAGATGATGTCAAAGTTGCTTTGGGCGTTCTCGATGTTCGCAACATTTTTGGCAATGAAGAGCTTGTTGAACAATTGCGTTCGAGAGTTTTAGCTGACTGGCGCGCTATGGCAAATCAGCGACTTCCTGAACTTCATGCGCTCTCGCAAACTCGCCGCGAGAATATTGGTGAGCTCACACATTTACTCGAGCCTGATCTCAAAGAGGCGTACGGTGGTTTGCGGGATGTGACGATTCTTCGAGCGATTGCTGCGTCATGGTTAACAGACATTGATCATCAGCCAGTCAAGGCTGCAGCCGAGCACCTACTCAATGTGCGTGACGCGTTGCATCGGATGACATCGAAAAGTAGCGATCGCCTCATGATGCAAGAGCAACAGCAGGTTGCGGATATATTGGGCTATGAGACCGATGACGAGCTCTTGAAGTCGGTATATTTTTCGGGCCGCGCGATTGTTTCGGCAACAGATTTAGCGTGGCATCGCATTAATCGATTGACGGATAAACCAAAATTCTTCAAGCGAATCGGTGGCGCTAAGAATGATCGCACACCTCTGGCGCACGGCGTTGTAGTTCAAGACGATGAAGTTGTTCTTGCTCGCGATGCCGATGTCCTTGAAGATCCTGTACTGCCTTTGCGTGCAGCCGCAGCTGCTGCACAAGCTGGCTTGCCACTCTCGCCTGCGACTGTCGAAACGTTGGTCCGCACTAGCGGTCCGCTTCCAACTCCTTGGACCGCAGAAGTGCGAGATGCACTTGTTTCGCTCTTAGGAAGTGGAAAGCCAGCGATTCGGATCTGGGAAGCTTTAGACAATGCGGGCTATTTCGAAAAACTATTTCCGCATTGGGATGTCATCCGAGCCGCACCACAGCGCAATGCTTTGCACATCTACACAGTAGATAGACACTCCATTGAATGTGCTGTGCAAGCGGCCGCACTTGCTCGCGATGTGCGTCGACCGGACTTGCTGCTCGTCGCGGCGCTTTTTCACGACATTGGCAAAGCACGCGGGGGAGACCACTGCAATAAAGGTGCAGAACTCATGGTGGATATCGCGGCCCATCTTGGTTTCAATTCCGAAGATTCAGACGTTCTCATAACGTTGGTTCGCGAGCACTTGTTGCTACCTGAAACTGCAACCCGACGAGATCTCGAAGATCCCGCAACCATTTCTTTGGTCGCTGAAGCAGTCGGGAATCAAGAAATATTGTCACTCCTACACAACCTCACCATCGCAGATTCAAAAGCGACAGCTCCAGGAATTTGGAATGACTGGAAAGAGCGATTGATTGCAGAACTTGTTGCTCGTACGGATGCCTTGCTCGCAGGAGATGCGCTGCCGGTGTCACATGGAGTTTTGGCGCAATTCCCAGACACCATTGCAGACACTTTTATCGAAGTGCAGCCAGCGGATGTTGGCGTCGTCATCAAGGTGGCGACGTCAGACCGTATTGGTTTGCTGTCTGCAGTTGCGGGCGTTTTGAGTTTGTCTCGACTTGAAGTTCGCTCGGCAGACATCGACACAAAAGATGGCATTGCGTATCAGGTGTGGAAAGTAATTCCACAATTCGGAGATGCTCCCGAGTCGGACTTGATCTCGCTCAATATTCGCAGGGCATTGAGTGATTTGGGATGGGTTCGGGAGCGAATCGCGCAATTGCAACCAGCAATTTCACGTCATCGAGGTTATGTGCCGCCAGCGCCTCGTGTGAAAATTATTTCGCAGGCATCTGAACGTGCTACGGTGGTTGAAGTGCGCGCGCACGATGCACCAGCACTTCTTCACAAAGTTACGGACGCACTAGCCAATCTCGATGTTTCGATTTTGAGCGCTCACGTCAGCACTCTGGGATCAGAGGTTGTCGATGCGTTGTATCTGCAGAATTCTCACGGCGAAATGCTCAACGAAGCAGAGCAGCAGCTGGTGGTTGCAGATCTTTTAGCCGCTGTCACTGACTCTGAATAACCGAATACCCTTTGCCACGGACTAGGGAGAAAAGTGTTCGGTCAGCTGTCTGAGCGGTTATCCGCAGCATTCAAAAACTTGCGTGGGCGCGGCGTGCTTTCTGAGGATGACGTCAACGAGGTTGTGCGCGAAATTCGCATTGCACTTCTCGACGCTGACGTAGCCCTGCCAGTTGTCCGCGCTTTTTGTGAACGCGTAAAGACTCGCGCAATTGGTGTGGAACTTAGCGGCGCTCTCAATCCAGGCAAGCAAGTTGTCAAAATCGTCCATGAAGAACTTGTGGAAATTCTCGGTGGTGAAGCGCGACGTTTGCAGTTCGCCAAGAAGCCGCCGACAGTCATCATGCTCGTTGGTCTACAAGGTGCAGGCAAAACCACTTTGGCTGGCAAGCTCGCCAAACATCTAGCGTCGCAATCGCACACGCCCCTGCTGGTCGCTGCCGATTTACAACGTCCAAACGCAGTGGATCAGTTGAAGGTCGTTGCTAACCAGGCAAAGGTTGCTGTTTTTGCGCCTGAAGCCGGTAATGGTGTTGGCGATCCAGTGAAAGTTGCGCGCGATGGCATTACCTATGCGCAGCAGAAAGTTCACGACATTGTGATTGTTGATACTGCAGGTCGTTTAGCAGTTGATGAAGACATGATGAAGCAAGCCGCAGCAATTCGCGATGCAGTGAACCCGGACGAAGTGCTCTTTGTTGTGGACGCAATGATCGGTCAAGATGCAGTCAACACTGCGCAATCTTTCGCCGAAGCAGTTGGATTTGACGGTGTCATTCTGACCAAGCTCGATGGCGATGCTCGTGGCGGTGCTGCACTTTCGATTCGCGAAGTGACTGGAAAGCCAATCCTCTTCGCATCTACTGGTGAAAAGCTTGAAGATTTTGAAGTGTTCCATCCAGATCGGATGGCGTCACGCATTCTCGATCTTGGTGACATGCTCACACTGATTGAGCAAGCGGAGAAAGTTTTTGACAAAGATCAGCAGCAGAAGTTTGCAGACAAGATGTCTGCCGGCGAATCTTTCACGTTGGAAGATTTTCTAGAGCAAATGACAGCTATTAAAAACATGGGTCCAATTGGCAAAGTGTTGGGAATGCTTCCTGGCGCTGGCCAAATGAAGAATCAGTTGGACCAGATTGATGACAAAGAGATGTCGCGCACTGCAGCCATCATTCAATCAATGACACCGGCAGAGCGTCGCGATCCGAAAATTCTGAATGCATCACGGCGAGCGCGTATCGCAAATGGTTCTGGCACGAAAGTAAACGACGTCAACAGTTTGGTCGACCGATTCAGCGTTGCGGCGAAAATGATGAAGCAAATGGCAAAGGGTGGAATGCCACAGATGCCAGGAATGCCTGCGATGCCTGGTGGCATTCACGGAATGCCTGCGCGACCAAAGCAGCAAGCGCCGCAAAAGAAGAAGAGTCGCAGTGGCAATCCAGCCAAACGTGCCGCTGAAGAATCAGGTCAGTCTTTGAATCTGCCGAATGATTTCAAGGGTTTGCTCGGTAAGTAATTCGCTGATTTAGCGCCCGAGACCGCGTTCGGCTTCGCGCACTGCAACTTTTGAGAGCTCCGGATGGTCTCTTAAGAAATTGCGCACTGCTGTTTTGTTCATGCGCGAGATGTCGCGCAAAGCCCAGCCGATTGCTTTGGCGATGAAGAATTCTCGTGAATCAGAATGCTGATCGCACAAACTCAACACATAGTCGATTTCAGTATCGCTGCGCCATCCGCGTTGATGTTGAATTGCGGCGCGCACGAGCCAAATGTTGTCGCTGTTGATCCAACGCTTGATCAATGTGCGACTTGGATATTTTGCAGCGAGTGGCGACACCATGGCATTTCCAAGTCCATCAACTGTGTCCCACCAAGGAACTGTGCTCAAGAGTTCTTCGCCGTAGGTTGCGAGAAAATCTTTATCAGCGGCATCGATGAAATGTGCGAGCAAGTCGTAAGCCGCGTAGTGATATTCGCGCTGGGGCAGTTTCATCAGCGCACGAGCTGCTTCACCTAGTTGTTTCGATGTTGGGACAGGTAGAGCTTTGAAAATGGGTTTGAGGTTCGAACGTCGAGTTGG
>JBEGON010000168.1:0-6096 GCA_041181965.1 Actinomycetota bacterium | reverse complement strand
GCTCGCCTCGATGACAAGCAACACAGCATCATCAAAACTGATTCCTCGAGCTTTACGTGAAAGGTTGCTGAAGAGCACCTGAAGCGGGCTTTGGGCGATGAACAAATGAGGCTGGTTCACGGCTAAATCAAGACCTTCATAAGGGTCGTTAGCGCTCCAATTTGTGAGGAAAATACGGGTTGAACCCTATCAGCGAGGCCATTTCCTGGCGGGAACTTCAACCTCCACAGGCGATAATTGCGCCCCCATCACGCCCACCATTGCGGAGCCTCATTCCATGCGTCCTGAGATCCAGTACCTGCGCTTTGCAGCCGTATCAGCGGTGGTGCTTTTCCATTTTTGGCCGGCGGCCTTTCCTGGCGGTTACGTCGGCGTGGATATCTTCTTCGTGATTTCGGGTTACTTGATCAGTTCACACTTACTCAAGGAACTTAATGCCGCGGAACGGTTTAGTTTCGCCAAGTTTTATGTGCGCCGAGCAAAAAGAATTTTGCCGGCTGCACTGACTGTGCTCGTGGCCACTTTCATTGGCATCATCGCAATCAATCCATTGACGGACTGGATGAATCAATTTAAGCAAGTCACCGCGAGTGCATTGTTCTTTGAGAACTGGCAACTCGCACGACTGAGCGTTGATTACCTTGCGCGTGAATCATCACCATCTCCCGTGGAGCACTACTGGTCATTGTCAGTAGAAGAACAGTTTTACTTATTCTGGCCGCTTTTCATGTTTTTGGCTTTCACGTTTGCCGTCAAGAAATTCAATAGCCGTGCGCTTCTTGCATCTCTCATGCTGGCGATTGGTGTTGCTTCACTTGCGTACTCGATTGCAATCACAAACAGTGATCCCGCGCCCGCATACTTTGTCACATGGGGCCGGGTCTATGAATTTGTAGCTGGCGCATTGCTTGCCTTGTTCAGTGCAAGAGTTGATGTCGTAAATTTGAAAGCGCGTCGCGCAATCCGCACCATTGGTTGGACAGCAATCGCATTATCAACATTTATCTTTGATGCGCAGACAACTTTCCCGGGCTATCTCGCACTTATTCCAGTTCTAGGAACTGTTGCAGTCATTGCAGGTGGTGCCGATGCGTTTGAGATCAGGAATGAAAACTTTGCACATCTGAGTAAAGCAATTCAAAAGTTTGTGATGTACATCGCGGAAATCTCTTTCTCGGTATACCTCTGGCATTGGCCGATTGTGATTTTCGGTCAAGCAATGTCGCCTGAGCCGCTTTCTAATCCCGTGCTGTTGATGCTGTTGGTGACCACGCTCGTACTCGCAGGATTCACCACGAAATATGTCGAAAATCCAGTGAGATTTAAGCTCAAACCAGAGATCGCCCCTCGTACCATTTTGATGAGTGCTGGTGCTGCAACTTTCGTCGTCGCACTAATTTCGGGTACGAGCTATTTTGTTGCACGTGAAATGACTGCACTCGCTAAGGCAACGGCCACAGCGCAAACCGAATCTCTGACGGATTGTCGCGGCGCAGGCTCACTTGATCCCGCAAACAATTGCAATGGAGTTGAGTTCACAACGTTCATTCCGACGCCTGAATTTGCAAAAGACGATGTGCAAGAAATTGTCAGCTTGACGTGTCGCAGCAAAGTGCGTGACATCAAGGTGAAGGTTTGTGAATACGGAATTGAGAATGCAGCCGAATCAATTGCGCTCATAGGTGATTCACATGCGATGAGCATTTTCCCAGAAGTGAAAGCGCTTGCCCTTTCGCAAAACTGGAAACTCAAGACTTACGTCAAGGATGGCTGTCCTTTTATTGACCCGCAGTTTGCGCATCCAACTGGCGTAGAAGAACCAAGTTGCGCAACCTGGAATATGTCTTTGCAAAAAATGCTCGAAAAGAAACGTGCTCCCAAGTTTGTTTTTGTGACATACAAGAACCGTGACATGCCGATGTTCCGAAGTGAGAGCGAGTGGGTAGCAAGCATCCGCTCAGCCTGGGCACCGCTGATTGCACGAGGATCGACAATCGTTGTGTATCGCGACGTACCAAATGTTGGAGAGCTCACAGACTGTCTGGTGCGCTTTGGTGCGAATGAATGCTCTGTGCCGTTGGCATCACATCTTGGCAAAGACATGATGGTCAAAGCCGCTGAGGGACAAAACCAAGTGCTCGTGGCAGACCTCAATGAATACATTTGCCCGCAGGGCGTTTGTCCAGCCGTGATTGGAGGCGTTGTGGTCTGGCGCGATGGTCATCACATCACCAACACATATGGTGAAACCTTGATTCCGTTCTTTACGGCTGAAATGCGCAAACTAGGCGTTATCGCCTAAAAATACGGCTTTTACCGCTCTCTTTGCCGCGTTGCCATCTTCTTCGGAAGTGAACTTCTGTTGCCAATCTTTGTAGTAGTCCGGACTTACATCCGGAGATAGTTCGATAGCCCGAATTACCTCGGCCGCTGAGGAATACAGCGGGCCCGGGGCAAGTTTCTTTAGATCAAAATAGAAACCAGGATCTTGTGCGTACTTCTCGATGTCCGGAGTCAAAAGCACAATCGGTTTTCCGGTGATGCTGAAGTCAAACATGATCGATGAATAGTCGGTGACGAGTACGTCGGCGGCAATGATGAGGTCGTTGACGTCCGGATGTGTGCTCACGTCTTTTCGACGAATATTGGAAACCTGTGCAGTCGCTTGCGTATTGGTATGTCCGCGATAGAGAAGAACGCAGTCGTCAGGCACATCGCAATCGAAGAGATCTACCGCAGACCAAGAACCATCGCCATTGCGAAGATGTGGCCGCCAGGTTGGGGTGTAAAGAATTACCCGAGTGGAATCTGAGTCGATACCGAGATTCGCACGGAGTCGCTTACGTTCAGCATCGGTGTGAGTGACAAGACGATCGTTTCGTGGATAGCCACCCTGCAAAAACTTTCCATGAAAATCAAAGGCAGACGTGAAGCAATCAGAACTGTATTGGCTTGGAGAAATGAGGAAGTCCCACATCTTTGCTTCACGTGTCACAGTGTGTTTGTAACCGCGCGATGCAGCTCCCGACTTCACATCATTGACAATACGTTTGAGTGGTGTGCCGTGCCAGGTCTGCAAATACATCTGGCCCTCACGTTTGGTGAAATACCATGGGAACACGGCGTTGTTGACGAGATATTTTGCAGTAGCCAGTAGTCGTAACCACTCGTCCGAACCAAACACGACTGCGTTCAACCAGTCTGGGACTTGAATCGCTTCGTTTTGAACAGTCCAGTACAGCTTCAGATCAGGTCGTTGCGCGTGAACTTCTTTTGCAATTTCAAATGGGCTATCGCCCACGACCTTGCCTTGAAAACTCTCGAAAAGCACTGCATTTTTCAATGGTTCCTGATACGCACTTGCATAAATGCTTCGGTGCTTGAGGTCGTAACGACGTCGAGAAAATTGACCTCTGAGAGTCGCCAAGAATGTTGTCATTGCTATTTCGTAACTCGTGAGCGATCAAGCGTCGATGCAGCGCCGCGAATAAAGCCAATAATGAAACCGTATCCCCATGAGAAATGCATGGTTGCTAGTGCAACTGGAAGCAGTACGCGACTGTGAAGTGAAACTTTGGTTGCAGTGACTGTAACTCCTAGCAGTGCAACAAGATAGGTAGCAAGCGGAATTAATCCGAGGGTTTGGCCGAACACCGCAACAATTAGACCCAAAACAATGGCGAGGACAGTGACGGGTGGAATGAAGTATCGAATCGATGCTTGTTTCAGACTGCGACGCGTCAACCACCCCCGCCAGACTCCCGTGGAATAAAACTGTCGTGACAAAGGAATAACGGCCGCGCGTGGCCAGTAATTCACAATGAGTCGCGGTGAAAACCAGACTAAGCCGCCACTGCGTTTGATTCGTTGGGCAAGATCCCAATCTTCGCCACGAATGATTGATGTGTCATAACTTCCGACGCGATTCAATGCGCTGCGCTGAAAGATTCCCAAGTATGCCGAATCTGCTTCTTGTTCTTCGCCACCAAGATGATACGCGCCACCGCCGAGACCGAAGCGCGAGTTATAGCCCCAAGCAACCGCACTTTGAAATGGTGTGTCTCCGACTGCTTGCATGACACCACCGAGTAAATCGGCCTTACGTTCGGTCAAAATGTCGACCGCATCCACCAAATAATTGTCTGGAAGCGCTGTGTGTGCGTCTACACGGACAATGATGTCAAAATGTGCAGTGGCAATAGATGCATTCATTCCTGTGGTGGTTTTACCGAGCGGATTATCAACCAAAATCACTTTGGAGTACTCCGCAGCTAATTGCTGTGCAATTTCGTTCGTTCGATCCACTGAAGGGCCGAGGGCCAAGAGCAATTCCCACTCATTGTCGTACTTCTGGCGCAAAACACTTTCAACGGCGATTCGAAGATACTGCTCTTCATTGAGCACCGGCATGATCACTGAAACAGGAGGGCGCGACATGTGTTTCCTCCTCAGTTATCTGCTGAACGGCAACGTTACAGACCGTATGTGACTGCCTAAGATTAGCCATGTGCTAGTTCAGGCAGTAATTCTCGCAGCGGGTATGGGAACTCGCCTTGCGCGACCATTGCCAAAACCGCTGACCGAGTTATCTGACGGTCGAACCATCATGGGTCAACAGATAGACAACCTCAAGAGCGCTTTCGCTGAGGACTACCGTCTCACAATTGTCGTTGGCTTTAAGCTCGAGGCAATTATCGAACGATTCCCAGATGCCACGTTTGTCTATAACGAGGTATACGACAGCACAAATACTTCAAAGAGTCTTCTGAAGGCGCTTCGCCAATCCGGTGAGGGTGGTGTGCTCTGGATGAATGGTGACGTTGTCTTTGATGCCGAGATTTTGCGACTTGTAAAGCCACACATCGAAACTGATCAGTCCTTTGTCGTCGTGAACAAATCACGCGTGGCAGACGAGGAAGTCAAATACACACTCGACGCCACTGGGCACATCAATCAACTCTCCAAGACAGTTGTCGATGGATTGGGTGAGGCAGTCGGTATCAACTTCATCAGCAACAGTGCCAAAGCCACACTGATTCGACATCTCGACGCAGTCGCTGACCAGGACTACTTCGAACGTGGCCTTGAACTCGCTATCGAAAATGATGGCGTCAAGGTCATCCCCGTGGACATTTCTTCGTTCCTCGCTATCGAAGTTGATAACAGCGAAGATTTAGACCGCGTTAACAAACTTTTGTAGTAATTCCGCACGGTTTTTCCGCGTCAATTTCTAACCCTCGCGTGTGACGCGATACCTTTTGCCCATGGCTAAAACAGTGATTATCGGGCAGGGTTATGTCGGCTTACCGCTGGCTGAAGGATTGGCAAACACCAAGACCCAGGAAGCCGTCATCGGATTCGACATCAATGCAAAGACTGTAGATGCACTCAACGCAGGTACTTCACACATTGATGACATTTCAGATTTTCAACTCAAGACGATGATTGCAAACGGCTACCGCGCGAGTGCAAATCCGAAAGATATTGCTGAGGGCGATGTCATCGTGATTTGTGTACCAACGCCACTTTATGAAACCGGTGAACCTGATCTCACATTTGTCGAGTCTGCTGTGCAGATGACGTCCGAAAACTTGAAGCCTGGTGCGCTCGTCATTCTTGAATCAACCACCTACCCAGGCACTACCGAAGAATTGGTTCGCCCAGTACTTGAATCGGGTGGCCGCAAACTCGATAAAGATTTCTATCTCGCATTTTCTCCTGAACGCATTGATCCAGGTAATGCGAAGTACGGCATCACGAATACTCCGAAAGTGGTTGGCGGTTCTAGCGCTCAATCAACAAAGCTTTCTGTGGAGTTTTACCGCTCATTCATTGAGACAGTAATTGAAACAGTCGGTACTCGGGAAGCGGAAACTGCGAAGCTTCTTGAGAATACCTACCGTCATGTCAACATTGCTTTGATGAATGAAATGGCGATGTTCTGTCACGAATTGGGTATCGATATCTGGGAAGTTGTCCGTCTCGCATCGAGCAAACCATACGGTTTTCAAGCGTTTTATCCCGGTCCTGGCGTTGGTGGGCACTGCATTCCAGTAGACCCGAACTACTTGAGTTATGAGGTGCGTCGACGCCTTG
>JBEGON010000167.1:0-23439 GCA_041181965.1 Actinomycetota bacterium | reverse complement strand
CACCGTTTTACGGCGCAAGAAGATCTTGCATCCATTGATACCGCGACTCTCAATGCTGCGGTGGCCTCACATCTCGCTCTTGCAAGTGAACGTTTACCTGGCGAAATCAAAGTTCGGGTATTAACACCTCAAAGCGACGCCGATGGTTGGCAATCCCGCCACTCTGTTGTTCAGGTTGTGATGGATGACATGCCATTCATCGTGGACTCATTGACAAACTTGTTCAGTCGCAAACTTCGCGGTGCATTTCGCATCATCCACCCGATTATGCATGTGGAACGAAATGCTCAGGGTGAAATTCTCACTGCGAATGCAACTAAATCTGAAAAATCACATTCAGAATCTTGGTGTGAGTTTGAAGTCAATCGACTGCTGACACTCGCTGCACATGACGAACTTTCCAGAGAAGTACGAGAAGTTCTGGAATATGTCAAAGCCGTCAATGCCGACTGGCAGTCGATGAAAACACATTGTGAAATGCTGTCTCGCAAGTGGATGAGCTCTTCGAATCCAGAATTCAAAGAGGCTGCCGATTTTCTTGAATGGATGGCAGATAACCATCTCACTTTCTTGGGATATCGCCACTACACAGTTGATGCAGCCGCGCGACGCCTCGTAGCCGATGCCGACACAGGACTCGGACTTTTTAAGAATAAGCCGGCATCTCAATTGTCGTTGGACGATCTTCCTCGCGGTGAAAATGAGTTGCAAGCAAATAGCGCGCCTCTGATTCTCACCAAATCTTCAACGCATGCAACAGTTCATCGCTCCGTGTACATGGATTACATCGGCGTGAAGGAATTTGATGCCAAAGGTGATGTGGTGGGAGAGCATCGCTTTCTCGGTCTCTTCTCCCGTGAGGCCTACAGCGATTCAGTGCTGACAATCCCAGTGGTGCGCCGAACTGCGCAGCAAGTTTTAGATCAATCAGGTTACGTAGAAGGTTCGCATTCTTACAAGAATGTGTTGCAATTCCTCGAAACTTTCCCGCGCGATGAAATGCTCCATGCTTCGGTGGAGTGGTTGAGCAGCACTGCGGAACAAGTGCTCAAAAACGAAAGTCATCGGCGTGCCCAGGCTTTTGTTTCAGCAGATCCTTGGGGCCGATTCGTCAGTGTCGTTGTCTATTTGCCGCGTGATATCTACAACACGCAAGTTCGCCGGCGCATTGAATCCGTGTTGTCTGATTTGTTCGAATCGAATGAAGTCGAAACTTCCGCGCAACTTTCTGAGTCCGCTCTCGCGCGATTGAACTGTCGAGTTCGAGTAGGGCTGCGCAACTATCGCGATGCCAATTTGTGGGCTGAAGTGCAACGGCAGATTGCCAACGCCACGCACTCTTGGCGTGACGATTTCGTCGAATTGGTTGTGGCGCAATCTGAATCAGATGAAATTGCCAATGAAATTCTTGCTACATGGCAAGACTCATTCAACGAGGAGTACATCGCTGCATATCGCGTTAATGAGGCGATTGAAGATGTGAAGCTACTCCATTCGCACGTGGGACGATGCGTGCGCGTGGTCACCGCAGTGGAGGCTGGCGGCGCACACTACGTACGCATCTTCAATTCACCCTCGGCGCTCCGACTCTCAGCACTCCTTCCGATTTTCACGGCATTTGGGCTTGATGTTGCGGACGAGTATCCGTACCAGTTGAATCCGAGTGGCAAAGATCCTGTGTGGTTGCATGACATGGGATTTAATTCCTTATTGCTCGGTGATGCCGACTGGGTATCTCGTTTCGAACCTGCGCTACTCGCTGCTTTGTCAGGTGAGTGCGAAATTGATTCGCTTCTCCAACTCGTCATCTCTGCCAACCTGACACACGAGCAGGTGTCTGCTCTGCGAACAGTCGTTGGATATGTGGCGCAGTGGGGGAGTATTTCGCTGCAGTCGTTGCAAAGTGCTCTCACTTCATATCCGCACATTGCACGAGATCTTTACGGCCTGTTTGATGCGCGTCTTAATCCGGAGTCAACAGGTATTGATTGCGCAAACCTGGTTGACGATATCCGCGATTCACTTGATGCCGTATCAAGTTTGGATTCAGATACGGCTTTGCGCGCAGTGCTTTCGACCATCATGGCGATCAAACGTACAAATGCGTTCGCGCATCACGTTGGAGATTGGGGGTTAGCTATCAAAGTTGCTCCTCAAGAAATCGAACAAGCTCCGTTACCTAAGCCTTTCGCAGAAATTTGGATGGAATCACCTCGAATTCGTGGTGTGCATTTGCGGTTTGGCAAAGTTGCTCGCGGTGGTTTGCGATGGTCAGATCGCCGGGACGATATGCGAACTGAGATTCTTGGTCTGGTTCGTGCGCAGGTCGTGAAAAATGCGGTGATTGTGCCGACGGGTTCTAAAGGCGGATTCTTCGGCAAGCAACTTCCTGACAGCTCGCAACGTGATGAATGGATGCAGGCGGGAATCGCGGCGTACAAAGAATTTATCAACGGTTTGCTCGATGTCACTGACAATCGAGTTGGTGATGAGATCGTGCAACCTTCGAACACTGTTTGCCTCGATGGTCCCGATTCGTATCTCGTAGTAGCAGCAGACAAAGGAACTGCAACTTTCAGTGACATCGCCAACTCAATTGCACTCGAGAGAAAGTTTTGGTTGGGAGATGCATTTGCGAGTGGTGGCAGTAATGGCTACGACCACAAGGCAATGGGCATTACGGCACGCGGTGCTTGGGAATCGGTTCGACATCATGCAGCCCGCATGGGGCTCAATCCCGACGTTGATGAACTTACGGTTGTAGGTATTGGAGACATGAGCGGCGACGTCTTTGGCAATGGAATGTTGCTATCGAAATCGTTGAAAATTGTTGCGGCTTTTGACCACCGACACATCTTCATCGATCCCAATCCACATCCAGAGACATCGTGGGTAGAGCGCAAGCGGTTGTTTGATTTGCCACGCTCGTCGTGGGCTGATTTTGACCAATCAGTTCTGAGTTCTGGCGGTGCTGTCTATTCGCGTAATGAAAAAAAGATCGCCCTTTCATCAGAGGCGAAACTGGCTCTCGGCATAGACGCGTCTGTCGTTGATATGACACCAAGCGAAGTGATGAGCGCAATTTTGTGTGCGCCAGTGGATCTATTGTGGAACGGCGGTATTGGCACCTATGTCAAAGCCAGTTCTGAGACTCATGCGCAAGTGGGGGATAAAGCCAACGATGGGTTGCGCATTGATGCGTCGCAGTTGCGCTGTCGAATTGTTGGCGAAGGTGGAAATCTTGGCTTCACCCAGAAAGGTCGGATTGAAGCGTCACTGAATGCGGTTCGAATCAACACTGATGCAATCGACAATTCCGCAGGTGTCGACACTTCTGACCACGAAGTTAATCTCAAAATTTTGTTGTCCTTGCGTAAGGAGCTCCCGGCAGTTGAGCGCAATGCACTGTTGAAGTCGTTGACAGACGCCGTGGCTTTCCATGTACTCGAAGACAACAAAGTGCAAAACCAAGTTCTCACGATTGCTGAGTCGCAAGCAGCCTCTATGGCGCAAGTTCACGAACGTGTCATTGCGCAATGGGAAAGTGAAGGCAGGCTTAAGCGCGCACTCGAAAGTTTGCCAACTACCAACGCATTGCTTGAAAGGCTTCGTGAAGGTAAAGGTTTGTGTCGTCCAGAATTATCTGTACTACTCGCACATGCGAAAATCGCGTTGACAGAACAACTTCTTTCAGGAACTGCAATTGATGAATCGTGGAACGAGAATTATCTGAATTCCTACTTCCCGCACGAAATACGTAAGGAATTTGCATCTGAAATCAAGCGCCATCCATTGCATCGCGAAATCGTCGCAACTGTGCTTGCTAATCGCATGGTGAACTACGGTGGAATCACGATGGTGATGCGAGCGATTGCTGAAACCGGTGGGTCGGTCGACGCAATTGCCAAAGCTTTTGTCATTGCGGAACATTGTGGCGATATTGATGATCTTGTAAGTGAAATAGAAGCCCTCGGTCTGCCAATGATCGAACAACAAGCTTTGCTTTCCAAGGAGATTCGTAGGTATTTCGATCGAGTGATTCGTTGGTTGGTGACAAATCTTGGAGACGCCATCAATGTGGGGTCGGATGGTGCCAAGTTTGCGGCGTCTTCACGCACCGTTCGAAGTTCGTTGCATAAACATTTGGTAGGTCACGAACGAGAACGTTGGCTAGCCCAGGCGAATGGTTATGAAGCTCAGAAAGTGCCATCTGAATTGGCTCATCGCACCGCTGGATTGCTTGACAGTTTTGCATCATTTGATTTGGCAGATTTGGCGCAACATTCCACCTATTCCGCTGAGCAATGGAGTGAGATGTACTTCATCATTTCGGATGAACTCGGTGGCGACATGTTGTTATCAACAATTAGTGCTTTGCCACGAGATGATCGTTGGCAGACAATGGCACGTGCTGCGCTTCGGAGTGACATGTATGCGGTTTTGGCCGCGGTTACGCGCAGCGTGTTGGCGTCTTATCAGGGCCTTGCGCTTGAGGCAAAGTTGCAAAACTTCCGAAGTGCTCAAGCAAGCAGCATCTCTCGGGTTCATGAATTGTTGCGTGAGATTTCCGCACGTGAAATTCCAGACATTGCTTCAATATCTGTCGCATTGCGCACGTTACGTGAGCTGTCGAATCAAGCCGAATCGGCGGCGCAGCACAGTGCAAAATAACTAGTACGTGATTACGCGGAGTAGATTCTTCGTGAGCATTGCTCGCCATGCGTCATGGTCTCCATCATGCGAGATTTGCACTGCCTTTGTGATGACGTCAATTTCTAAGTTTCGGCCACCAACACGTCGTTGGCGGTCGCGGGGAATGTAGCCCCTGAAATGCATTCCTCGCGACCAACTTTCTCGAGGTGCGCATGCTTGTTACGGATTCCACATTGCACATCCTTGATGCATTGATGGATGACCCAGATGTAGAAGAGTTCTGGGTCAATGATCTTGACGCTATCTACTTTGCGCAACTGGGCAAAACCAAGAGAATTGAGCAAACTCTCGATCACAACGACTTGTCGTTGTGGATCGAACGTCAACTCATGTCTACTCATCGCAGGCTGGATCTTTCTTCACCTTTTGTTGATGCCACGTTGCCCGATGGCAGTCGACTTCACGTAGCTATTGCGGATGTTGTTCGCCGTGGGTGGTCAATCAATGTCCGCAAATTCTTACGCAGGTTCAATCGCCTCGAATCGCTCATTCAGGCAGAAGAACTAGATGAGCGAATGGCGTTGATTTTGGAAGCCGCCGTCATCAATGGATTCAATATCGTGATTGCGGGCGGAACCGGTGCTGGCAAAACAACTTTACTTAATGCGTTGCTCTCGAAAGTTCCAGACCACGAAAGAATTTTGACTTGTGAAGAAGTGTGCGAACTTGTGGTTGCGCACAATGACTGGGTATCGATGCAAACGCGCATGCGTGGTCTTCAGGGTAATGGTGAGATTGATTTACGGGAATTGATTCGGCAAGCGCTTCGCATGCGACCTGAACGCCTCATCGTCGGTGAAGTTCGTGGCGCAGAATGTTTGGATCTTTTGTTAGCGTTCAATAGCGGTCAACCTGGTATGGCTACCGTTCATGCCAATTCTGTAGCGGAAGCAGTACTCAAGCTCTGCACACTTCCATTGCTCGCTGGTTCAAATATCAATTCAGATTTTGTCGTTCCCACGGTTGCGCGGTCAGTAGATCTCATTGTGCATGTTGCTCGGGACAACAGTGGCATTCGTCGCATCACAGAAATTGGTGCGCTGACAGGTGAGATCAAGAGTGGCCAACCTGTATGCCACACGCTTTTACGTTGGGATGGCGCCCAATGGATGAAGACAGCAGCGGATTTTCCGCGCACTCGGGCGCACGAAATTGTGGATCTAAATCTTCTTTGGAGAGGCTTGTAGTGGGAACAGCGATTGGCTTGCTTTTTGGTGCGGGTTGCGCATTGGTGATTTCGAGTTTGAGAATCTCGAATCCGCGAAAAAGCACATCTCCAAAAATTATCCAGAGGTATTCGTTTGCGCCGTTCATCGACGACATGGCGAGCGCTGTTCGTGCGGGAATGGGAGCACCGGAAGCGATGTGGCAAGCCGCAACCCGACTACCAGTTCACTACGCATTGATTTTCGAGGAAGCACACGTGTTGTGGCAAGCTCGCGGATTCTCGGCTGCTCTGCAGTTGCTTCGTTCTTCTTGTGCCGATCGAGACATTGTGCAGTTGGTAGAAGTGTTGACTGTTGTACAAACCACCGGCTCCGAAACTTTGGCCACGGCTTTATCGCAATTAGCTCGTATGGCTCGCGCTCGTCACGAACTTCGCAATGAAGTGCAAGGTCGCCAAGCAGTGACAGTTACTGCAGCACGTGTTGCGGTCGCGGCACCCTGGCTGGTTCTCGTGTTGACGTCTGGTCGTCCGCAAACCAGAGATGCTTTCTTGAGCGCGAGCGGTATCGGAGTGCTTGCTGCGGTGGCTTTTTTGTGCGGGTTGTCCTATGTCGCCATGCAGCGATTGAGTCGGATTGACGATTTGGATTTTGCAACATGAGCACTATCGGAATTGCCATCGGATTGAGTTTTGGTTGTGGGCTAATCGCCGTTTCTAGTTCGCTCAATACCTCTCTCCGTACAGCGCAAGTGAAATGGGCAGAACTGGTGAGAAATGACTCTCGACTTGCAGCGCGAGTTTCTTTGGCAGCCGGCGTCAGCGTGATTGCTTTGTTTGCATCAACAATTCTGAAAGTAGCGATTGTTGTGTCAGTAGTAATTGCGGTCGCGGCCTCGTCGGTTGCACTAGTTTTCCAAACGCAGCAGTGGAACAGTGCGGAAAACGCGGCTCGGTTTCGTATCGCGTTGGCCACACCCGCCTGGCTCGATGTGTTGACGTTGGGTTTGGTTGCCGGCCTTCCACTCTCTGTGGCAATTGGACAAGCTCATCACCATGGAAGTCGTGAACTCGTAAAAGCGTGGCAAGCAATTCAGAATTCGCACTCAGTTCCGATAGCCGTGGCGCTATCCACTGTGTATTCGGATGCCGATGATCCTGCAACAAGGCGAGTTGCGTCCTCATTGCTCATCGCCCTTGAACGAGGCACGCCGGTTGCGGATGTATTAGAGGATTTGAGTTCAGAGATTCGTTCGGAAAACCGTCGAAAACTTCTGGAGATTGCCGCCAAGAAAGACGTCACCATGATGTTGCCTGTTGTGTTCGGCATTTTGCCTGCCGTCACCGTGATTGCTCTATATCCAGCTCTTCAAACATTGACATCACTTCGATAGAAAGGAAGCACGTGAATACATTGCTCATTAAGGCAATCGCTCGATTGCAGTCTGACAGGGGAGATGTTCCCGGTTGGGTGCTCGTCACGGTTATGACTGCAGGTTTGGTTACAGCGTTGTGGCTGATTGCAGATGGACAACTCACACGAGTCTTGAATGATTCCATTACTTCGGTTTCAGGTAACTAATTGGCGAAGAGACGATCGGGGTAATGCCGTTGTTGGCTTTGCGATCGGTGCGCCAATCGTCACTTTATTGGCAAGTTACGCAATCGGGTTGATGGCTCACGTGTGGTCACGAAATATCGCAGCTGAAATCGTGCGTGATGAATTGCATCAGTACGCCATTCACGCTTCAGTGAAATCTGAGACCGAAACCTCAATTCGAGATCGGTTTGCTCGTGACGGACTAAATGTGGAGTTCTTCGATTGGCCAATAGGTGCAGTTCCAGGCACTGTGGAATTGCAGGTCAACTACACCGACTCAGGTTCTGATATGCGTGAAGTTTTCACCATCGCAGAAGTGGCTTTTCTCGAATGAAAGATGAAGGCAATGTTGCCGTCGAATTGATTTTGGCAATCACATTGCTCGTTTCACTTCTGATTCCGAGCGCGGCGATGGCCGCAGAGTTCCTCGATGCGAAACGAGACATTCACAGCGTTGGAGTGGTTGCTGCACGAATGTGGGGGACGAATGCTTCCCAAAGCGAGATCTCTGACTTCGTCAATGGTCGTGCTCAACAACTCTTCAATCGTTCAATGAGCGTCTCGGTTGTATGCGAAATATCGTGTAACTATCCAGGCACTCATGTTCGCCTGCAAGTGTCGACCACTGTTGAATTGTTTAGAAGATTCACTCTGACTCACAGCGAATATGTGGTGCAAAATGAAGTGGGCTAAGGGTGACCAAGGAACAGTGTTGTTGTGGACGCTGGGAGTGCTCATCGTCTGCGCATCTGTCTTGGTATCACTCTTGTCATTTGGAAGTTATGTCATGACCCAACGAACCCTGGAAGCGTTGACAGATGATGCGAGTTTGGCGTCTGTTTCGGCCTTGTCGCTCGACGATTTCATCAGCACAGGCGATGTATCGCGAATATCTCTCAACCATGTCAAGGTCCTATCGCGAGTTAAGCAAATCATTGCGGATTCACACCGTCCTATAACGCTGGAAAAAGTCTTAGTCGACGTTGCTCAGGTGAGTGTCCAACTCGGAATGGATTGGACAGACATCTCTGGCCACATCACTAGACATATTTCTGCGATTTCCACGGCAAACTTCACGCCGGAAATTGATGAGGATGCAAACCTCTAGGCTTGTCCCACTATGGCAGCAGAACCACGCGACGTAATCAACGAGCTATCCACCACGATGCGCACCGTTGAGTCCGTATTGGATTTGCCGAAAATGCGCCAAGAAATCGTTGACCTCGAAGCCGAAGCTTCGGCGCCTGAACTTTGGGAAGACCAAGCGAATGCGCAAAGAGTGACGTCGCGACTTTCCTTCTTGCAAGCGGAACTTGCTCGTGTGAACGCCTTGCGCAGTCGCATTGAAGACGTCACCGTCTTGCTTGAACTAGCTGAAGAAGCGCACGATGCTGCGTCACTTGCGGAAGTAAATAAAGAACTCGAATCACTGTCGAATTCTGTGAGCGAAATGGAAGTACGCACACTTCTCAATGGCGACTATGACTCACGTGAAGCGCTCGTGACAATTCGATCCGAAGCTGGCGGTGTTGATGCGGCGGACTGGGCAGCCATGTTGTTGCGTATGTATTTGCGTTACTGCGAACGACACGGATATTCAACCGAGGTCTACGAAACTTCATACGCCGAAGAAGCGGGAATTAAGTCCGCAACATTCGCTGTGCATGCGCCTTATGCCTACGGAACCCTTTCTGTCGAACAAGGAACTCACCGTCTCGTCCGCATTTCACCATTCGACAATCAAGGTCGCCGTCAAACTTCGTTTGCTGGTGTTGAAGTGGTTCCAGTTGTTGAGCAAGCAGATTCCATCGAAATTCCTGAAGATGAAATTCGTGTTGATGTGTATCGATCTTCTGGTCCTGGCGGACAAGGTGTTAATACGACCGACTCTGCTGTGCGATTGACTCACATTCCGACGGGAATCGTTGTGTCGTGTCAGAACGAACGGTCACAGTTGCAAAATCGCGCCACTGCAATGGTTGTGTTGCAAGCAAAGTTGCTCGAACGTCGCCGCCAAGAAGAGCAAGCCAAGATTGATGCACTCAAAGGTGACTCGGCAGGATCGTGGGGCACCCAGATGCGCAACTACGTTTTGCATCCGTACCAAATGGTCAAAGATGCTCGCACCGAATACGAAACCGGCAACACCGCAGCCGTCCTCGACGGTGAAATTGATGAATTCATCGAAGCCGGCATCCGCTGGCGCAAACGCACCCAATCCTGACGAGATTTGGGGCTTTTGTCCGATAACTTCGGGCGTCATTCAGCCCTAACGGCACCTTGCCGCTTTAGACTCACCCGGACGTAACCCATTCAAACTTCCCTAGGTGTGCCTTGATTCGCTTTGAGAACGTGACCAAACTCCACAAAGGGGCTACAGAGCCTGCTTTGCGGGATGTCAGCGTGGATATTGAGAAGGGCGAGTTCGTCTTCCTCGTCGGCGCTTCTGGCTCCGGCAAGTCCACCTTCCTTCGCCTAATCCTCCGTGAAGAACGCCCGACCCAAGGCCATGTCTGGGTTGCTGGCAAGGATCTCAATCGCTTGGCGAGCTGGAAGGTTCCCGCCCTTCGCCGCCAGATTGGGTGTGTGTTCCAAGACTTCCGTCTACTTCCAAATCGCACGGTCGCTGGCAATGTTGCCTTCGCACTTGAAGTCATTGGTCGTCCGCAAAGTGAAATTCAGCGCGTGATTCCAAACGTTCTTGAACTTGTGGGCCTTGAAGGCAAGGAAGATTCCTATCCCAATGAAATTTCAGGTGGTGAACAGCAGCGAGTGGCCATTGCTCGCGCATTCGTCAACCGTCCGCAAGTTTTGATTGCGGACGAACCAACCGGAAACTTGGATCCCGAAACCTCTATCGGCATCATGAAACTTCTTGATCGCATCAATCGCATCGGCACAACTGTTGTGATGGCAACTCACGACGTTGCCATTGTGGACCAGATGCGCAAACGCGTTATCGAAATCGACAATGGTCGCGTTGTTCGCGACCAAACCCGCGGTGTGTATGGAGCTGGTTCCTAATGCGCCTTCGTTTCTTGCTCTCTGAAGTTTTCACTGGTCTTCGTCGAAATGTGACGCTGACAGTTGCAGTGGTTATTACGGTTGCGGTGTCTCTTTCCCTCTTTGGCGCGAGCTTGCTTGTAGGTTCGCAAGTTCAACAAATGAAGGATTACTGGTACGACCGCGTAGAAGTTTCCATCTTCCTCTGTGGCGACATCAGTGATGTTCCATCGTGTGCTGATGGAAAAGTTGGCGACGAAGAAAAGGCACAAATCAAGTCTGATTTGCTTGCTTTGAAGCCACTTGTCGAAAAGGTGTATTTCGAGTCTCAAGATGAAGCGCTCGCTCGTTTCAAGCAGCAATTTAAAGGTTCGCCACTTGCCGACAGCGCCACATCAGATCAGATGCCAGAATCCTTCCGCGTCAAACTTTCTGACCCATCGCAGTATGCAGTTGTTGCGGCAGCGTTTGTTGGTCGACCAGGCGTTGAGGACGTTCGCGATCAACGCGCATCACTCGACAAGTTGTTCCAAGCTCTCAACGGTTTGCAAACATTGACCAAGGTGATTGCCATTGTGATGTTGGTGGTGACCGCACTCTTGATTTCCAACACTATGCGCGTTGCAGCGTTTTCACGTCGACGTGAAACGGGCATCATGCGACTTGTTGGCGCATCTGCATTCAACATCCAGCTTCCGTTCTTGCTTGAAGCAGCACTTGCTGCCTTCCTCGGAACCGGTGTTGCTTTCGGCGCTCTTGCTGGCGCGAAGTACTACTTGATTGATAAAACGCTTGCCGCCACCTTCACGTTCACCACGTTCATCGGCTGGGATGCTGTCATTGGTGTTCTGCCTTGGATGTTGTTGGCGGGTGTTGGTTTAGCTGTAGTCACCGCCGGGTTGACTCTTCAGAAGTACTTGAAGGTCTAGTCAGCATGCGTCGACTTTCTCTCATCGTGATTGGCGGCCTTCTTGCTGCCGGTTTCATGGTTCCTGCTGATGCAGCGCCATGGGGAGATTCGTCGAATATCAATTCGCAAGTTGAAGCTGCTGGCGATGCAGTGGATCAAGCGAATAGCAAAGTAACCAAGGCACTTGCTGCATATAAGAAAGCCAGCGCTGGATTGCCTGCCGCAAAGTCGGCATTGCGCAAAGCCGAGGCGGCACTTGCTGTTGCGAAAGCGGCAGACACAAAAGCGCAAACAGATCTGTCGAATTCTGAAGCGGCAATGAATCGCGCATACAACGCACTCAAACTAACTCGCTCAAATCTTTCTGCCGAAAAGACGCAAGTGGGTCAGTTGATTCGCACGCTTTATCGACAAGGCCCGCTCTCTGAACTTTCCATCATTATGGGTGCGGACACTCCGGCCGATTTCACATCTCGCGTTGCAGCACTGGATACCTGGCATGCAAACAAGTCAGCAACTATCAACAAACTCACCAAAGCTCGCGAAGACTTGACGCAAAAAACTGCCCAACTCAATGCTCTCGTTGCCGCGCACGCAAGGAAAAAAGCGTCCGCTGCGAAAATGGTGGCATCTGCAAAACAAGCTGCCGCCAATGCCAAAGCGGCTAAAGCCGCCGTCGACAAAATTGTCGCCCAAAAACAATCTGCGCTGAATGAAGCAAAGAAATATCAGTCGGCTACCAAGAAGCGCTACAACCAACTCAAAGCTGAGCAAGAACGACTACGTCAGCTTGCTGCGGGTGCTGGATCACTTGGAAAGAATTTGAACTTCAAGGGTTCGATGTCGAAACCAATTCCAGGTGCACGCATTACATCTCTGGCAGGTTTCCGCATTCACCCAATCTTCCATTACCGACGCTGCCACGCAGGTATTGATTTCGGCGCCAAATACGGAACGCCAATCAAGGCCGCTGCTGATGGTGTCGTTGCAAGCACCGCGTACATGTCTGGCTATGGCAAAGCAACATTGATTGCACATGGCAAAGGTGTTACTTCTTTCTATGCGCACCAGTCGCGCCAGGTTGTAAAGAAGGGTCAAACCGTCAAAAAGGGTCAGTTGATCGGATATGTCGGTTCCACTGGTTGGTCGACTGGACCGCACCTTCACTTTGAAGTTCGCGTCAATGGTGTTGCCTACAACCCACTCGGTTGGCTTGGTGGCGGAACCAAATCCAAGGTTTGCGGCTAACCTCCGCACTATGCCACGGGAAACTGGGCGCAAATTAATCGCGCAAAACAAGAAGGCGCGCCACGACTTCTCCATCGTTGAAGTATTCGAGGCGGGCCTCGTTCTCGTGGGCACAGAAGTGAAATCGTTGCGCGCCGGACGCGCCACACTCACCGATGGTTATGCGTCGATTGATAATGGCGAAGCGTTTTTGCACAACATTCATATCCCCGAATATGACCAGGGGAGCTGGACGAACCACGAACCAAAACGCAAGCGCAAGATGCTTCTTAATGCCGACGAAATCCGCAAGATCGATATTCAGATTTCGCGTCAGGGTTACACCTTGGTGCCACTGAGTTTGTATTTCAAAGACGGCAAGGTCAAAGTTGAGATCGCTTTGGCGCAGGGCCGCAAAGCACACGACAAGCGTCACGCAATCGCAGAACGCGATGCCAAGCGTGAAATGTCCAAGGCGCAAGGTCGCCGCAACAAGGGAATGGAATAAACCCCGCCTTTCCTGCGTTTTCCAATGACAGTGCAAAGGTTTACTCTTTGCCGCATAAGTGAATAGTGGGACAAAATCCCATCACCCAAAACTGGGGGTGACAGGTTTCGACGGTGCTCGTCGAGACGGGAGAAGCGGGCAGAGAAGCCGTGGTGATCTCTTAAACCATCTACGGAAAATATAAGTGCCAATACACAGCGCACTGACTTCGCTCTTGCTGCGTAAGCAGTAAAGCCTTAAAAAGTCCGGAGACCTAGCAGCGCTGCCGAGCTAGGACCCTCCGTCGTTAGGCAGATCACCAATAAGTCCGGTCGCGGGGCTTAGCGGAAAATCAAACAGTGACTTTGGCTGAGTTACCTCATGGGCCACAAGGAATGAGGAAGCCGAGAACTCGTCACAGAGGCTGCGCCCGGAGAAGACCCTGATCTATGTCATCGGACCCGAGTTCGATTCTCGGCACCTCCACGAATGCAAAAGACCTCGCAGTGTTCTGCGGGGTCTTTTGCATTCGTACGGAATTGGTCCGTCGAGAATCGGGAGGAGTTGCTCCAGTGGAGCAACGACGGCTCTCGGCACCTCCTGAGTGAGTGCGTGAGCGAGGGCAGAGGTTGTTTTCGCGCAGCGAATAACACCTCCAGGTAGTCGCGACACGCCTGTAAGGCTCCAATTTGGAATTAGTTGAATGTTCAACTATCCTTCGGGCATCCCGCTAAAAGGAGAAAATTCGTGGATATCGTTTTCATCATCGGTCGCGTCTTGTTTGCGATCTTGTTCGTCGGCGCTGGCATCGGTCACTTCAAGGCTCTCGAAGCCATGACCGGTTACGCACAGTACAAGAAGCTTCCAGCCGCTAAGGCTGGCGTCATCGTTTCAGGCCTCATCTTCTTGCTCGGTGGCCTTTCTGTCGCATTTGGCGTTTACGGCGTTTACGGCGCACTTGCAATCGCAGCTGTGTTGTTCCCAACCGCCATCATCTTCCATAACTACTGGACCGTCGAAGATGCACAGGCAAAGCAGACTGAAAAGATGGCATTCAACAAGGACATCGCCCTCGCAGGTGCAGCACTTGTTGTCGCTTACGTTTACAACATCGCAAACGTCGCAGGCGTTTTGATTAAGTAAGTTCTTATAAACGAAGAGGCCCCAGCGAAATGCTGGGGCCTCTTCGTTTTTGCTTATCGAGCGCGTGAAGACTTGTTCTTCGGACGAGGTGCGCCACGTCGACTGGTCTTCTTTGCCGGTGCAGTGTTGTCGCGGGTTCCGCGACGACTGTTGGCGGCCTTGGTTACCTGGCGTTGCAAGTGAGCACGTCGGGCTTTGCGATTGCCACCTTCTGCAGGCGCGGTTTCAGCGCGACGGCTCGAACGTGGACGCTCTTCACGGAAATCATCGCGACGGTTGTCACGGCGATCATCTCTGCGATCATCTCGACGCGGACGGTCGTCACGGAAATCACGGCGTGGACGGTCGTCGCGGAAGTCACGACGATCATCACGACGGTCATCATGCGGCGCACGTGCACGCGGCGCATATGGTCGGTCATCGGTGTAGTGCTTTCGCGCTGGACGTTCGTCACGTCGCGGGCGATCGAAGCTTGGTCGATCGTCAGAGCGGAAAGCGCCACGTCGTTCATCGCGATCGTCACGACGACGCGGTCGTTCTTCACGGTATTCACGGCGCGGACGATCATCTCGGAAGTCGCGTTGTGGGCGGTCGTCACGGCGTAGACGTTCTTCGCGGAAGTCGCGTTGCGGGCGGTCGTCACGGCGTGGATGTTCTTCGCGGAAGTCGCGTTGTGGGCGGTCGTCACGGCGTTCGCTACGGAAATCGTCACGACGGTTGTCACGTTCTTCACGACGAGGACGTTCTTCACGGCGTGGTCGTTCTTCGCGGAAGTCATCACGACGGCGTGATTCTGACCCGTCAGTGCGTGGACGATGTGACACAACATCCGTTGCACCAGCGAGTTCAGCAACGATGTCATCGTTAGCAGTAACGCGGTGATATTCCGGTTCGAGTCCAGCTTTTTCCATCAACTGTTTCACCATGCGGTTTTGCTTGGTGGTCGCAACACTGATGACCAAACCTGTCGCACCAGCACGAGCGGTTCGACCCGCACGGTGCAAGTAATCCTTGTGGTCGCGCGGTAGATCAACGTTGAGCACCAAGTCGATGTCGTCAACGTGAATGCCGCGAGCAGCAACGTCAGTAGCGACAAGAACAGAAATTTCGCCCTTCTTCAAACGTTGCAAAGCCTTGTTACGTGCTGCCTGTGTTTTGCCGCCGTGCAATGCATCCGCGTAGACGCCAATTGCTTCGAGTTCGGCACTGATTTCATCGGCTGCACGCTGAGTGCGAACGAACGCAATGCAACGACCTTTACGAGTTGCAATCGTGCGAATCACAGCGAACTTGTCGCGGTTATCGACCATAAATACGTGGTGTTCCATTGTGGTGACGCTTGCTGTGCCGGGTTCAGTCGCATGTTCCACTGGATTTACCAAGTGAGCTTTAACGATTGCGTCAACATCTTTATCGAGAGTCGCGCTGAACAACAATCGCTGACCGCCAGCCGGAATCTGCTTCATCAGATCAGACACAATGGGCAAGAAGCCCATGTCTGCCATTTGATCTGCTTCGTCCAAAACAACGATTTCAACTTGTGAAAGATCACAAGCGCCGCGTTCGATCAAATCTTCCAAACGACCAGGTGTTGCCACAACAACATCTGCACCGCGAGCAAGAGAATCGATCTGACGTGAATATTGCGCACCACCAATGATGATGCTGAACTTCAAGCCAACTAGATGTCCAAGTGGCGCAAGTGCATCGTTAACCTGCATGGCAAGTTCGCGAGTTGGAACAAGAATCATTGCACGCGGGCGAGTGGATTCACTCTTTCCGCCCATCAAGCGGGCGAGCAATGGCAAACCGAATGCCAAAGTTTTTCCGCTACCAGTGCGACCACGACCGAGTACATCGCGTCCTGCGAGTGCATCACCAATGGTGGCTGCCTGGATGGGGAATGGTTCGAGAATGCCTTGAGCACCAAGACCCTGTGCCAATTTTTCGGGAACGCCGAGATCAGCAAAGTCCTGTGCGAAAGGAGTTTCGTCAGTGATGGTGAGCAGTGGTCCGCGGTATCCGCTGATATCTGCTTTGGGATTTCCACCACGGCGAGCGCCGTGGCTAGAAGAACGTCGACCATTACGGCCGTTAAATGGACGGTGGTTGCGGTCATCACGACGTGCACCACCGCGGTCATTGCGGTAAGCCATTATTAACTTTCGTTTGGGGTTGCACCTTTTTCAAGGTCAACCGGCAGGCGCGTCAAAGTCCTGCAAACTGAAAGAAAGAGACTTAACGGGCACATCTGCATGGTGCAGATACGTGTGCAAGGGTAGTGCACAAATCAGAACTCAAATACCAATCGTTTGAGCACGAATTCTTATGCAACAGCGAATGAGCGCTTTGAAAGTCCGTACCAGAAGCCATCAATTTCACTCTTGATAGCTGCTTCAGGATTATCTGCGAGTCCAAGAGTGACATACATCGGAATCAAATGATCGACAGTTGGATGCGCGTATCGAAATGCTGGAGCGTTGCGGTAGTTCATCAACGTTTCAATGTCACCACGCAGCAGTGCTTCATTTGCCCATGTATCAAAGTCGGATGACCAACCTGGTGCAGACTGATTTGCACCACGCGCCATGTCAGTAAATGGCAAACCGTGAGTCAAAAATCCTGAGCCAATAATCAGCACGCCTTCGTCGCGAAGTGGCTTGAGGCGTTGACCCAATTCATAAAGTTTGAGTGGGTCATGAGTTGGCAATGACATTTGTAAAACAGGGATATTTGCTTCTGGAAACATAATCATCAATGGCACGTAAGCACCATGATCAAGTCCGCGAGACGGCATCTGTGCAAGAGGTTCGGTGTCTGGCATCAATGCTGCAATGCGTTGTGCAAGTTCAGGTGCACCCGGCGCCGCGTATTGAAGTTTGTAGAAACGCTCAGGGAACCCATAGAAGTCGTAGATCAGTGGTTGTGGCGTCGTGGCACCAACCATGAGTGGCGCGTCTTCCCAGTGAGCACTAATGATCAGAATTGCTTTAGGAGTTGGCAGTTCGGCAGCCCAGGTAGTGAGCTCAGAGCGCCAGGTTGGGTGCTCGAGCAGAGGTGGAGCACCGTGGCCGATGTACAGGGATGGCATGCGCATGGGCAGAGAGTAGCGCAAAGTAGTTCAACTTTCAACTAAATTTTGAGCACGAAGTAGGGACTTTTGCTCATGGCTAAGGGCAGGAGGAACGAGGAGACTCACCTCAGGAACTTTTGGAGGCCCTCATGTCCGTCCTCGGAACAGTCAATGCCCCAACCCGCAACCGCAGGCTGCTCGCTTGGGTAGAAGAAATCGCGAAACTCACCAAACCCGATCGCATCGAATGGTGCGACGGTTCGCAAGAAGAATGGGATCGACTCACAACGCAGCTGGTTGATGCTGGCACCTTGATTCGTTTGAATCCCGATCTGCGACCAAACTCTTTCTTAGCCCGATCTCATCCATCGGATGTCGCTCGCGTCGAAGAGCGCACTTTCATTTGTAGCCCAGAGAAAATCGATGCAGGCCCAACCAATCACTGGATGGCACCGGATGAAATGCGTGCAACCTTGCAGCCACTCTTTGACGGGTGCATGCGCGGACGAACAATGTATGTAGTGCCTTTCAGCATGGGTCCGCTTGGAAGCCACATCTCTCAACTCGGCGTCGAAATCACAGATTCGCCATACGTAGTGGTGAACATGCGCATCATGACCCGCATGGGACAAAGTGCACTCGACGAAATTGGCGAATTTGGAACCTGGGTCAAGGCGATTCACTCCGTCGGAATGCCCCTCCTTGATGGAGCAACTGATATTGCGTGGCCATGCAACGAAACGAAATACATCACACATTTTCCAGAAACTCGCGAGATCTGGTCCTTCGGTTCTGGATATGGCGGCAATGCTTTGCTCGGTAAGAAATGTTTTGCGCTGCGCATCGCATCAGTCATGGGACGAGATGATGGTTGGCTAGCAGAACACATGTTGATTCTGAAACTGACTTCGCCAGCAGGCAAATATCACTATTTAGCCGCTGCTTTTCCTTCTGCTTGCGGCAAAACAAACCTTGCAATGTTGGAGCCAACCTTGCCTGGCTGGAAAGTCGAAACCATCGGCGATGACATTTGTTGGATGCGTTTTGCTGATGATGGAACCTTGCATGCCATCAATCCTGAAGCTGGTTTCTTTGGTGTTGCGCCGGGTACGAGTTTGAAGACAAATGCGAACGCCATTCATGCCATGCATTCCAACAGCATTTTCACCAATGTCGCGCTCACTGATGATGGTGATGTGTGGTGGGAAGGCCGCACCGATGAAGCGCCAAGTCATTTGATTGATTGGCTGGGAAATGACTGGACGCCAGATTCTCAAGGACTTTCGAGTCACCCCAACTCCCGTTTCACCACTCCTGCCTCGCAATGTCCTTCTATCGCTGACAATTGGGAAGATCCCGCTGGTGTTCCCATCGATGCAATTTTGTTCGGTGGTCGTCGCGCAACCAATGTGCCACTCGTTGTTGAATCATTCGACTGGCAACACGGCGTTTTCATGGGGGCGACTGTTGCATCTGAACAAACGGCCGCAGCAGAAGGAAAAATTGGCGCTCTACGTCGCGATCCTTTTGCCATGTTGCCTTTCTGTGGATACAACATGGCGCAATATTGGAAGCACTGGTTGGACACTGGCGCCGCGATGAGTAGCAAGAAGCGACCAAAGATTTATCAAGTGAATTGGTTCCGCAAGAAAGATGGCGAATTTCTCTGGCCAGGCTTTGGCGAAAATTCCCGTGTTCTAGCGTGGATTATTGATCGACTTGAAAACGAAGGCGGTGCCATCGAAACACCAATCGGTCGCGTACCTGCACCTGGTGCTCTAGACACAACTGGTTTGGATATTTCTGCAGAACATATGCATCACCTTTTCGATCTAGATGCCGATGCATGGTTGCAGGAATGTGATTCGACTGCTGATTACTTTGCGCAGTTCAGCGACCAACTGCCAGTGGAAATGGCTGATGAATTGAATTCGTTGATGGCTCGATTGAGAGCTCATCTGTGAAGAAATGTGGCTGAAATTGCTTCTGTGTGACTAGCCTTCACCCCTCGGTAGGAGGAAACATGGCTGTGGACTTACGTGGTCGCGACTTTTTGAAGGAAGTTGACTTCACGCGTGCCGAAATTCGTGGCATCCTCGATCTCGCAGCTAGCCTCAAAATCGCAGGTCGTTTTCGCACTCAGCATCTCGAGCGCAAGAAGTTGGCGTTGATTTTTGAGAAGACTTCGACGCGTACTCGCGCCGCTTTTGAGGTAGGCGCTTTTAATCAAGGCATGATGACGACTTTTCTTGAACCAACAACGACTCAGATTGGCCACAAAGAATCTGTCGAAGACACTGCTCGACTGCTATCTCGAATGTATGACGGCATTCAATACCGCGGTAAGAGCCAAGCTGTTGTTGAGACTCTCGCAGAATTTTCTCCCGTGCCAGTCTTCAATGGCTTGACTGATGAATGGCATCCAACCCAAATGCTCGCTGACTTTTTGACGATGCGTGAACATGCTGGCACAGATGATGAATCACAAATCTCCTACGCCTACCTCGGAGATGCTCGCAACAACATGGGCAATTCTTTGCTCGTGACGGGTGCAATTTTGGGTAGTGATGTTCGCTTGGTTGCACCAAAAGAATTGTGGCCCGAAGACACTGTGGTGGCACTCGCTCAGAAACTTGCTGCAGAAAGTGGCGCAAAAATCACACTCACCGAATCTGTTACTGATGGCGTGCGCGGTGCGCAGTTTTTGCATACCGATGTCTGGGTGTCGATGGGTGAAGCGAAGGAAGTGTGGGCGCAACGAGTCGAACTTTTGCGTGATTACCAAGTGAACCTTGATGTGCTCAAGCAGACCGAGCGCGCTGATGCAAAGTTCATGCACTGCCTTCCTGCTTATCACGACAGCAACACGACGGTTGGCAGAGAGATGGCCGAAAAGTTTGGCATGACGAATGGCATTGAAGTGAGTTCAGATCTTTTCGATTCGAGTCGCAACATCGCTTTTGATCAGGCGGAAAATCGTCTACACACAATAGAAGCGGTTTTGGTAGCGACAATGGGCGATCAGACCATCGACGAATTGATTGTGAAGTAGAAGTGTCAATCGAACTTCCAACCGGTGGCACCCAAACCATTCTTGAAGAAGCCACCAACATATCTGTCGATAATGGTGATCATGAACGTTTTGCACACTACGTCAAGAAGGACAAGATTCTGCAAAGCGCTCTATCCGGTGAAGAAGTAGTAGCGCTATGCGGCAAGAAGTGGGTGCCAGGACGTGACCCACAAAAGTTTCCTGTCTGCCCAGATTGCAAAAAGATTTACGACGGCATTCCCGACAAGTCTGATAAAGATAAAGACAAGGGAAACGACAACTAACGCGTGATGATGGTGGTGTCGGATGCGACATCAAACCAGCGCAAGTTTTCAAAGCTCTCGCTGCCCCAATCCTTCAATGCATTGAGAGTTGGTTCTGGCAGACTTGCAAAGAGTGATTCAGCAGCGACTAAATACTGCGCCAAAGCACTTTCGTCAGCAGTTTCACGATGAAAGTCGTAGTGCATTCCCTGCTCATCGAACTTCACTGCGCTTAATTGAATGCTTGGTTCAACCGCACCTTCTTTGTGTCGCCACCGCCCAGTCAGAGGATCAAACACATAGTGGGGCAGAAGCTTCCAGCCGCTTTCGGCAATGATGGTGCATGCGCGAATGATGTATTCGAAGACTTCTTCGCTAATGAAATAGTTGAAATTAACTCGTACCCAGCCCGGTTTTATACCTTCACAGCCACGGTCAATTTCGCGCTCAAAATCGTGGCTGCGATCGAGATCAATCCCTAAAAGACGATGTCCGTATGGACCCGCGCAACTGCATCCTCCGCGTGATTGAATGCCAAACAAGTCATTGAGAACCGCGACGACGAAATTGTGGTGAAGATATTTTCCACCAGGTTTCTTGATGGTGAATGAAACAATTGACAACCGATCTGCCTGCGTATTTCCAAGCACCTGAATGTTTGGATGCTGCGAAAGCGCTGTCACAGCACGTGAGACAAAGTCATGTTCGAAAGCGCGGATGTTTTCTACGCCAACAGATTCCTTGAGTTTGAAAACGAGGCCCGCGCGAATAGATTCAATAATTGCAGGAGTGCCAGCTTCTTCTCGGTGTTCGATGTCTCGGAGATATGCGTGTTCCTTTTCGTTGACATAGGAAACAGTGCCACCGCCAACGATGTGTGGAACAGCGTTACGAGCAAGTTCTTTGCGAATTGCGAGCACGCCAGGAGTTGAGGGTCCACCGATAAATTTATGAACCGAAAGCATGACCGCGTCCATATGTGCGTCATGATCGTCAGCAGGATTCATGTCAATATCAATATAAGGACCTGCCGCCGCAAAATCCCAAAAGGCTAGTGCGCCGTGTGCGTGTAGCAGTTTGGATATTGCGTGCGTATCAGTGACGATTCCTGTGACATTACTTGCTGCGCTAAACGAACCAATCTTCATCGGTCGAGCTTGAAATTCTTCGAGGCGCCTTTCTAGAGCCGCAATGTCTATGTGTCCATCTGAGTCTTCTGGGATAACCACTACATCTGCGATGCTTTCACGCCACGGCAATTCATTGCTGTGATGCTCGAATGGACCGATGAAAACGACAGGTCGTTGGTTGTCTGGAATGCTTTTCGAAAATGCAAATGTGTTGTCAAGGTCTTGTGGGATTCTGAGGTTCAAAATCCCAAGCAATTTGTCGATTGCTCCCGTCATTCCTGAGCCAGCGAAAATGATGGCAACTTCTGGACCGGCATTGAGGGATTCGCGAATGATGTTGCGAGCGTCTTCGCGCAATCTGGTGGTCTGCAATCCGGTGCCGCTCGATTCAGTATGCGTATTTGCATATCGCGGAAGCACCTCGTCGGCGATGAATTCTTCAATGAAAGAAAGTGCGCGACCCGATGCTGTGTAGTCTGCATATGTCACACGCCTTGAACCGAACGGCGTTGCAATCACGCAATTGTCGCCGATAACCGCTTCACGAATTTCTCGCAATAGCGGCACATCGGGCAATGTTGAATTGCGCGGCGGAATGGTGACATCGAATGCCATGGTCGCAGCCTAGAGAATGCAGCGTTTAGGCTTGCCGTATGTTGAAAATCTCACAGGAAATGGTCGACGCCATCGTGGCGCACGCGCGTAAAGACCATCCTGATGAAGCGTGCGGAGTGATTGCCGGTCCCATTGGCTCAGATTCGCCGCAGCGCTTTATTCCGATGATCAACGCTGCGCGATCACCGAATTTCTATGAATTTGATTCAACGGATTTGCTCAAGCTCTATCGCGAGATGGATGCTAATGATGAAGATCCAGTGGTGATCTATCACTCCCACACTCACACTGAGGCATATCCATCCAGGACAGACGTGTCTTATGCGAGCGAGCCAGGGGCACACTATGTGTTGGTGAGCACTCGCGAAACTGGCAGTGATGATGGGCCTTATGAGTTTCGTTCATTTCGGATTATTGACGGCGTCATCACCGAAGAAGAAGTCACCGTCGTACAGAGTTAGTGCGAACTTTTTGCAATAAAACTTACGATTCGCCGAATGGTTGAGAGTTCAATTACCCTTCACCCATGGCTATCGAAGTAAGTCTTCCAACAATCATGCGTCCGCTGGCGAACAATCTTCGCCGCGTTGAAGCGCAGGGTGGCAACTTGGCTGCCGCACTCGATTCCCTCGATGCGAATTACCCGGGCCTCAAAGCAAAAATCGTTGAAGACGGCCAGATTCGTCGTTATGTCAATGTGTATATCAACGATGAAGACGTCCGCTTCCTTGACGGACTCAATTCGACATTGTCAGATGGTGATCGTGTCGATGTTTTGCCAGCCGTTGCTGGTGGCTGCAAGTGACACGATTTCCTTCACTTCTTGAATCCGTTGGTGGAACTCCGCTAGTCGGCCTCCCGCGTTTGTCACCCGCACCGAATGTGCGCTTGTGGGCAAAACTTGAAGACCGCAATCCAACTGGTTCCGTCAAAGATCGCGCTGCTTTGGCGATGATTGAAGATGCGGAGAAGTCTGGGCAGCTCAAACCTGGCGACACCATCTTGGAACCAACTAGTGGCAACACTGGCATTTCTCTTGCGATGGTGAGCAAACTCAA
>JBEGON010000166.1:0-4900 GCA_041181965.1 Actinomycetota bacterium | reverse complement strand
ATCGCCTATGGCACTGCGCCAGAAGCGTTGCAGGGTCAATATCAAGCCGTGTGGGGATTGGGAACTGGTCTCGGCGGACTGATGGCACCAATTGCTCTGACTACTTTGTGTTTGGGATGGGGAGTGCCAGGTTGGTTTGTCCTTGGAGGATTACTTTTCCTTGCAGGATATGTCTTGCCAATCATTGTGAATGCGCGTGAGGCATCGCATGGCTAAGCAACCTGAAGGTGAAATCCCGCCAGTGACTGGCGAACTTCCAGAACCAGCTTTAGGCAATTTTGAGTCAACTCCTTTTTCCTTCTATATCCATGTTCCTTTTTGCAGTTCGCGCTGCGGATATTGTGACTTCAATACGTACACGGCGGAAGAACTAGGAATTTCTTCGCGCACTACGTGGGCGGACACCGCAATTCAGGAAGTCGAACTTGCTGCCAAGGTAATTCCGGTTGGAAAATCTGTATCGACGATTTTCATCGGTGGCGGCACTCCGACATTACTTCCAGCAAGCGAAATCACACGAGTTCTTGCAGCAATCAATCAGAAATTTCCAATTGAACGTAATGCCGAAATCACGATTGAAGCTAATCCCGACTCAGTGGATTTGGAAAAGCTGTCGGCACTCAAGGCTGCAGGCATTAACCGCATTTCATTCGGAATGCAAAGTGCGTCCTCTCGGGTGCTTAAGGTTTTGGAGCGTTCGCATTCGACTGGTGCCATAGAGCTTGCTGTTGCGGCGGCACGTGCGGCTGGCATAGACAACATCAACATTGACTTGATCTATGGCACTCCTGGCGAAACCTTGGATGATCTGCGCTTGTCACTTGATGTGGTGACAAAACTCGCAGTGGAGCATGTATCTGCATACGCGCTCATCGTGGAAGATGGCACGCGTTTGGCGCGTCAAATTTCGCAAGGTGACATCGCAAGTCCTGATGACGATGACATGGCAGATAAGTACGAATTGATTGACACGTTTTTGTCTGCCCTCGGCATGCAGTGGTATGAGTTATCTAATTGGTCTTTTCCTGCTCATGAATGCGAGCACAATCTCAACTATTGGAAGTCACATAATTGGTGGGGAATCGGCCCCGGTGCACATTCACATATTGGGGGAGTGCGCTGGTGGAATGCTAAACATCCAAATACGTGGACACACAAACTTTCTGAAAGCGAAAGCCCAGCTGTTGGTCGCGAAATCTTAACTGCGCAGGATCAGCAGTTTGAAGATTTACTTTTACGCATGCGATTGCGAGAAGGCTTTGCTATTGGGCAAGCAGCACAGGAAGTATCACAAGAGTTGTTGGACGAAGGGTTGATTCACCTAACAGAAGACGACCGCGCAGTGTTGACTTTGCGCGGCCGTCTCTTGGCTGATGCGATTGTGCATCGCTTAACTTTGTAGAACTACTTCACCAAGCGAAGGCTGAGCGGGTAGAAGTAGTCGAGTCCTTGACCGACTTTCACTGCGGCGAGAATCGGGAAGACGAATCCCAGAACTACGACAACTGGTAGTAGCAACAAGCCAATCAACACAATCGTGAGCAAGCCCGACAACAGTCCGGCAATCAGCAAGGTGATCTGGAAATTCAACGCTTCAACTGCTTGCGCGCGGACACGTGCTGAAGTGCTGCCTGTGGTCAACATGATGACGAGTGCAGGAATGAAGCCGAGGACGAGTCCGCCAAGGTGAGCCAAGATGATCATGGTTTGCTCATTGGAGGAACTGTTGTTCTGGAATTCTGGTGGTGGCGGTGGAGCGTCGAATGACATGGTATTTCCCCTTCGTTGAGGGTGTCACTCTCTCACAAGTGTGAGTGGGTGTCGTGGATGCCGCACCTACAATTAGCACTCTTAACGGGCGAGTGCCAAAATGCGCCGCAATCAGTTCGGGAGGTGAACCATGGAGAATCGCAAACTCACCATTTTGCGAGCCATTGTCGATGAGTTCGTGACCTCACATGAGCCTGTGGGTTCTAAGGCGATTGCGGCCAAGCACGCTCTTGGAGTTTCGCCCGCCACCATTCGAAACGATATGGCAGTACTCGAAGAGCAGGGATACATCGCCCAGCCTCATACCAGTGCAGGTCGCATTCCTACTGACAAGGGCTATCGACTATTTGTAGATCGTTTGTCTGAAGTGAAGCCATTGAGTGGTGCTGAGCGCAACGCAATTTCACAATTTCTCGACCAAGCAGTCGACCTTGATGACATCATGGTCCGTACCACCAAACTTCTCGCGCAGCTCACCCAACAGGTTGCGATTGTTCAATATCCGAGTTTGCAGTTAACCAAGGTTTTGCACGTCGAACTTGTCGCAATGGCGCACAAGCGCATGATGGTGATTGTCATTGCAGACTCCGGTCGCGTTGAACAACGCGTCATCGACGTGCCGATCGAAGTAGGGGAAGTCACTCTCGATGACATTCGTACTCGACTCAACAATGCAGTGAGTGGCCAATTCTTTGCGCAAGTTCCTGAGAAAGTATCTTCAGTAGTTGAATCTTTCGATGCAACCGTTCGCCCACTGGTGAGTGTGATTGTCAGCGGGCTGCTTGAGTCTCTTGTTGAACGTGCTGAAGAACGTATCGTCGTAAGCGGTGCTGGCAATTTGGCGCGCCGCCCGAATGAATTCGCCGCATCGGTGGGGCCGCTACTTGAAGCCCTCGAAGAAAATGTTGTGTTGCTGAAACTTCTTGGTGAAACTGACGATTCAATGCATGTTCGTATCGGACACGAAAACTCTTTGGATTCCTTCAACGCGGCATCAGTAATTTCTACTGGATACGGCTCGGATAATTCATCTGTCGCTCGCATGGGAATTGTGGGTCCGACTCACATGAATTACGAATCTTCCATTGCGGCCGTAACCGCAGTTGCTCGTTATGTTGGTCGAATTGTGACGGAGCATTAATCATGGCCGACTATTACCAAGTACTCGGAGTTGCTCGCGACGCGAGTGCGGACGAAATCAAAAAGGCGTATCGCAAGCTCGCACGTGAACTGCATCCCGATGTCAATCCAGATCCAGAACATCAAGACCGCTTCAAAGAAGTAACCACTGCTTACGAAGTTTTGTCTGATCCAGAAAAACGCCAGATGTTCGATCTTGGCGGCGACCCGATGAATCAAGGATTCGGTAACGGTGGCTTCAATCAAGGCTTTGACTTTGGTGATTTCATGGGCGCGTTCTTTGGAAATGGTGCGAGTCGTGGTCCACGTTCGCGGGTTCGTCGCGGACAGGATTCATTGATTCGCATTGAGATTGATCTCACGGATGCTGTGAAAGGTTCTGATCGCGAAATCACCGTCGATACTGCGGTGCTCTGCACCACCTGTGAAGGTCAAGGCACTGCGGCGAATTCCCAGCCAACCCAGTGTCAGATGTGTCATGGTCGTGGTGAAGTGCAGACTGTCACTCGCTCCTTCCTCGGCCAAGTGATGACGACGCGTCCGTGCGCGGCATGTTCAGGCTTTGGAACTGTCATCAATCATCCGTGCCCAGAATGCGGCACTGAAGGTCGAGTACGCACACGCCGTTCCATTTCATTCCATATTCCGGCGGGCGTTGAAACTGGCACTCGTATCCAGCTTTCAGGTCAAGGTGAAGTTGGCGCTGGCGGTGGCCCAGCAGGTGATTTGTTTGTTGAAATCATTGAAAAGCAACATCCAGTTTTCCATCGACGTGGCCATGACCTGCACTGCACAGTCACAATCCCGATGACGGCCGCAGCCCTTGGCGTGACGATTCCGCTGCAGACCATTGAACGTGATGTAGAAGTCGAAATGACTGCAGGAATTCAAGGTGGAACAGTGATTCGCAGAAAAGGCGAAGGCGTTCCGCATCTTCGAGGTAATGGTCGCGGCGATTTGCTCGTTCATGTTGAAGTGGCAACGCCAACCAAACTCGATGGCAAGCAACAAGAACTTCTTCGACAACTTGCAAAAATGCGTGACGAAGAAAATCCAACGGGAATTGTTGAAGAAGAATCCAGTGGAATCTTCTCGCGACTTAAAGATGTATTTGGGAATCGATAACCATGGGCGCATCACTCTTTCATGTCAGCACTGAGCGTTTGATCAACACCAGTGCAGGCGAATACGTCACACTTGATGGTGATGAGGGCTATCACGCAGCGACAGTCCAACGCATTCAAGTGGGCGATGCGGTGTTGCTTGCAGATGGCGAAGGTCGATTGGCGCACGGAAATGTCCGTGAAGTGCCTAGCAAGAACGAAGTGATTGTTGAAGTTGTCGCAATTACGGTCGCACCGCCACCGCAGCCACGCGTTGTTGTCGTTCAGGCACTTCCGAAAGGTGATCGCGGCGAACTTGCAGTTGAAATGTTGACTGAAGTTGGCGTCGACATGATCATTCCTTGGTCTGCACAACGGTGTGTTGCTGTCTGGAAAGGCGACAAAGAAGAAAAAGGTGTTGCCAAGTGGCGCACCGCTGCACGCGAAGCGGCCAAGCAATCTCGTCGCGCCCGAACGCCACAGATTACGAACCTTGCGACCACTAAAGATGTGGTGCGCCTCATCACCGAAACTCCACATGCATGGGTGTTGCATGAAGATGGCGACGTTCGACTTTCAGGAATTTCTGTACCGCTACAAGGAGACTTGTTACTCGTGGTTGGACCTGAAGGTGGCGTATCTCCGGACGAATTGGAATTGTTTGCCGAAGCTGGCGCGCAAGTGGTGCGTCTTGGACCAACCGTGTTGCGCACATCAACCGCTGGAACTGTTGCTGCTGGCATCGTAATGTCACGTACGACGAGATGGGCGTAATCATGATTGATTGTCTTTTCTGCAAAATCGCATCCGGGGACATCCCGTCGAATCAATTGTTTAGCGATGACCATGTCGTCGCATTTCATGACATCGCGCCAGAAGCGCCGCAC
>JBEGON010000165.1:0-3177 GCA_041181965.1 Actinomycetota bacterium | reverse complement strand
CTCCGTTGATGCAAAAACTGGGGTGTCGACTGGCATCTCTGCGGCAGACCGCGCGCGCACAGTGCAAGTACTTGCCGATGAGCGCTCTACCGCAAGTGACGTGACTCGACCTGGTCACACATTTCCTTTACGCGCTGTTCCTGGCGGTGTACTTCGTCGCGCTGGTCATACCGAAGCGGCTGTTGACCTTGCTCGATTAGCTGGACTACCGCCAGTCGGTGCTATCGCTGAACTCGTTCATGACGATGGTTCCATGATGCGTTTTGCTGATTGCCGCAAGTTCGCTGATGAGCACAAGCTCGTCATGATTTCTATTGCGGATTTGATTTCACATATTCGCCATAAAGAAAGCCAAGTTGAACAGGTCGGCAACGCCAAGCTCCCTACTGAGTTCGGCGACTTCAAAGCGATCGGCTATCGAAGCAAGATTGACGGAATCGAACATGTTGCCATGGTGTGCGGTGACATTGGTGACGGTTATAACGTCTTGGTACGTGTGCATTCGGAATGTCTCACTGGCGACGTTTTCGCTTCTCGCCGTTGCGATTGCGGTCCACAGTTAGAGGCTGCTTTGCGACAGATTGCTCGCGAAGGTCGCGGCGTTCTTTTGTACATGCGCGGACATGAAGGACGCGGCATTGGTTTGCTTGCGAAACTACGTGCGTATGAATTACAGGAACAGGGATTCGACACTGTCGATGCCAACATCAAATTGGGTATGCCTGCAGACGCGCGTGATTACGGAACTGGCGCTCAGATTCTTGTGGATCTCGGCATTAAGACCATGCGGTTGCTGACGAATAATCCTTCTAAGCGTGCTGGACTCGAAGGTTATGGACTCTCTATCGTAGAGCGTGTGCCTATCGAGGTGCATGCAAACGCGGAGAATGTGACGTACTTGCGCACTAAGCGCGACAAGATGGGTCATGAAATTTCCGTTGAGACTGAGGAGAAGTAATGAGCGGCGCAGGTGTTCCAGAACTCACATTCGATGTGAGTGACGCAAGTGTGGCAATCGTTGCATCCTCATGGCACGACGCCGTGATGAGCGGATTGATTGCTGGTGCTTCAAAAGTTCTCGATGAAGCAGGCATTGAATACGAAGTATTCCGCGTTCCCGGCTCTTTCGAATTACCGCTCGGTGCTCAAGCCGCAGCCGAAAATGATTTTGACGCAGTGATTGCTCTTGGCGTCATCATTCGCGGTGGAACTCCACATTTTGATTACGTGTGCAAAGCTGCCACCGATGGTTTGATGCGTGTGAACCTAGATTCTGGCGTTCCGGTTGGGTTTGGTTTGTTGACCTGCGACACCGAACAACAAGCACTTGATCGTGCTGGCCTTGCGAATTCCCGCGAAGACAAAGGCGCTGAAGCTGCTCAAGCAGTTCTTGCAATGTTGTCCCTGCTCAACGACATGGAATAAATCATGCACTTGCCAGGCAACGGTGACGCACCGCTGCACTATCCCACACCACTCATGATTGTGGATGGAGATTGTGGGTTTTGCATGAAGAGCGCGGCATTTTTGCAGCGGCATTTTGCTGGAAACTGGGATGTCGTTCAGAGCCAAAAGATTGATTTCGCATCTCTCGGACTCACTGATATCGATGTTGCCACGGCATCGTGGTGGATCGAATCTGTCGACGGTCATCTCCGACGATATTCAGGTGCAAAGAATTTCGCAGCACTCTTGATCAATAGCGGCCGAGTTCTCAAACCACTTGGCATGCTGATGCTTCTTCCACCAATTTCATGGATCGCTTCCCTTGTCTATTCGTGGATTGCACGAAATAGAGGCAAAATGCCTGGCGCGAGTGAAGCGTGCGAGGTCCCGCCTTCGTTGTTGTAAGTCGTGTTGTCTATCGCCCTTTAGACTTGCTCCATGAAATCATTCGACGCTCTTTGGATTGAACTCAGCGAAAAGGTTGCCTCTCAAGATGCATCTTCAAGCACAGTCGCGCATGTTGCCGCTGGAGTTCACCAGGTAGGCAAAAAGGTTATCGAGGAAGCCGCTGAATCGTGGATGGCATGTGAACATGAATCTACGGATCGAGCGGCTGAAGAAATTTCTCAATTGTTGTATCAAATCCAAGCGTTGATGTTGGCACGTGGTGTCACTCTCGACGATGTGTACCGAAAGCTCTAATCATGTTACGTGTAGCGATTCCAAATAAAGGGCAGTTGGCTGAGCCAGCGAAAGAAATGCTGCGCGAGGCGGGATACCTTCAAAGTGGCTCACTCGAGAAATTGGTGATACACGATCCCGTTAATGATGCGGAATTCTTTTTCTTGCGTCCAAAGGACGTCGCCACCTATGTAGGTAGTGGTCGCCTTGATGTAGGCATCACGGGTCGAGACATGCTGATTGACTCGCAAGCAGATGCAGAGGAATTACTCGAACTCGGATTTGGTGGTTCCACATTTCGTTTGGCAGCCCCCATTGGCACAGCGAAATCAATTCACGATCTCAATGGCAAACGCATCGCATGTTCATACCCAACGTTGTTGAACAAGTGGTTGAGTGACAACAAAATTGAAGCAAAGGTCGTCAAACTTGATGGCGCAGTAGAAAATGCTGTCGCTCTCGGGGTGGCTGATTGGGTAGCTGACGTTGTCGCCACCGGCACAACTCTTCGACAAGCTGGTTTGGAAGTTGTCGGCGAACCCATTTTGGCTAGCGAGGCAATTGTCATCCGTCGCAATGGCGCAGATGCAAATGTCGCTGTCGACACTTTCATTCGACGAATCCAAGGTGTCATGGTTGCGCGTGCCTATGTTCTCGTTGATTACGACATCAAGAAAACCGATCTTGCGGATGCCATCAAACTCACACCTGGCATTGAATCTCCGACGATTTCTGACCTTGCAGACCCATCCTGGAGTGCGGTGCGTGCGATGGTTCCAAAAGCACAGGTGCATACAGTGATGGACTCTTTGTACGACCTAGGTGCTCGCGGAATCTTGGTTACTGACATTCACGCTTGCCGTTTGTAATCATGGCGAAATTCGGTCATGAAATCCTCACGTCGGAATTTCCGGATGATGATGGTTCGATTGACCCGAAAGTCACTGCCGCACTCATTGCTGCGCAATCAAAGAATCAGCAAGACATCGGTGCACTGATTGATCTTCTAGCAAACATTCGCGTACTTGTTCCAGTGTTAGCCGAAGTTGA
>JBEGON010000164.1:0-6896 GCA_041181965.1 Actinomycetota bacterium | reverse complement strand
CAAAGGAAAAATCGGTGGCCGTACACACGAAATCAGTCGATTGATTGGTCGTTCTTTGCGCGCGGCCATCGACTACAAGGCTCTAGGCGAAAATTCAATCGTTATTGACTGCGATGTTTTGCAAGCCGATGGTGGTACTCGCACTGCTGCAATCACCGGCGCATGGGTGGCACTGCATGATGCACTTGCTTGGGCCGCCGAACGCAATATCGTCAAGAATTTGGATGCGGTGTTGCTCGATACGGTTTCAGCAATCAGCGTCGGTGTAATTGACGGTGAACCTCGGCTTGATTTGCATTACGAAGAAGATGTGCGTGCAGAGACAGACATGAACATTGTGATGACTGGCAGTGGCGGACTTGTTGAAGTTCAGGGCACTGCAGAAGGAGTTCCTTTCACACGAACGCAATTTGATGCATTGCTTGATCTTGCAAGTAAAGGTTGTTCAGAGCTTTCGGCCATGCAGAAGGCTGCAGTCGGCAAATGAGCATTGAAGTAGTTCTTGCAACTCGCAATGCGCACAAGGTTGCAGAAGTGCAACGCATTGTTGATTTGATTTGCGATGACATCACTGTTCTCGACCTTTCAGCATGGCCCGATGCACCCGAAGTAATTGAAGACGCCGCGACTTTTGCTGGCAATGCCTTGCTCAAAGCGCGCGCAATTTCGGCGCACACTGGTAAGCCTGCAATTGCAGATGATTCAGGGCTGTGCGTTGATGCGCTCAACGGAATGCCGGGAATTTTTAGTGCACGTTGGTCTGGAGCTCATGGTCAAGACAAGCAAAATGTTTCGTTGTTACTCGATCAATTGAACGAAGTTCCTGATGCACGTCGACAGGCACATTTCATTGCAGCTTTAGTTCTTTCTACGCCAGATGGAATTGAACGCGTTGTTGAAGGCGTTGTTGAAGGCGAAGTAATTCGCGAACCACGCGGTGTCGATGGTTTTGGTTACGACCCAATTTTCAAGCCGTATGGTTTCGATCAAACAATGGCGGAAATATCTGCTGCAGAAAAAGATGCAATCAGTCATCGTGGGCAAGCGTTGCGCGCTTTTGTGCCGGTCTTAATGGATGTGTTGTCGCCAGCCAAAGGTTGCGGCGAAAATTGTCAGTGTCGAGCATCTGCTGAATAAGTGCGGGTGGAGGGGGTCGAACCCTCACGCTCTTTCGAGCCGAGGCTTTTAAGGCCTCTGCGTCTGCCGTTCCGCCACACCCGCGGAGTGCGGGCGGAGAGACTTGAACTCTCACGCCTTGCGGCACAGGAACCTAAATCCTGCGTGTCTGCCAATTCCACCACGCCCGCGCAGAGCGGAGTCTAGAGGTGGAGGTCTTTCGACCATTTTCGCGGTTGCCAACGCGCGCGTATTCTGACCTCATGAACAAAGAAACCGAGAAACTGTCAAAAGACATCGATGCCACTCGTGATCGTGTTGTCGAGAATTTGGACAGCCTGCTCGACCGCACAAGTCCTGAGCACATCGCCAAAGTGCAGTTAGAGCGCGTCAAGGGTTTCTATCTCGATGAATTTGGCGGACTACGTGTAGATCGTGCGGCAAAAACTGCCGGTGTGGTCTTCGGTCTTGCAATCTTGCGCAAACTGTTTAAGTAAATTTCGCGATGGTGGATTTTTCCCTCCAACAACTTCTCTTGCTGGCACTCATTGGTTTCGTTGCAGGCATTATCAACGGCACAGTTGGTGGTGGAAGTTTGTTGACCTATCCGTTCTTGGTCGCGATTGGTGTTCCGCCGGTGTATGCAGCAGCGACGAATACAACTGGTTTATCTACCGGAAATGTTGCAGCTCTTTTGCCGCACATCAAAACCGATCTAGTGGACTTTCGCCATTGGCGTCGGCACGCGGCTGCGACAGCGACGGGAGCCATCATCGGTGGTTCATTATTGATTGCACTTCCCGAGCGAGTGTTTGAATTCTTAGTGCCCATTCTTTTGGTGATTGCTTCAGTCATGATGTTGCTCAAACCCAAAGTTGTGACGGGAATCCCGACAAATCCACAGCGAACTTTGTTTGCACTTCTCGGTAGTGGGATTTACAGCGGCTACTTTGGCCCGGGCCAAGGGGTTATTGCGATGGCAGTGTTGATGCGCGATGGTCGGTTAACGATGCATCAGATCATTGTGATTAAAAACTTTGTGATTAGTGCCAGCAATGTTGTCGTCGCCACTCTTTTTATTGCCACTGGCCATGTTTTGTGGATTGCCGCCTGCACGCTCTTGCTTTCTGTAGCAGGTGGTGGCTGGTTCGGGGCTATCTGGTCCAAGAAATTGAATCCCACTGCACTTCGGTGGGCTGTTGCGGCTGTTGGGATTATCAGCGCGGTGTGGTTCTGGTTCCTTCGGTGAAGTTTTGGTCAATTTTCACCGTATTTACTCGCACGTGGAGGCGCAGTTCTTTGCGTTGCAGCAGAATTGCCATTGAGATGAACCGATTCAGAAAACTTCGCGGAGTAGTGGCCAGCACGGGTCTTGCTCTCATTGTTTCTGTACTTGCGCCTGCAAATGCGACTGCAGATGATGCTGGCTTGTCGGCATCTGACACTCAAGCTCTGAATTATGCAAAGAGTCAGGGTGGTTCCTCCACTGTTCTTCTTTTGAATTCCGCATCAACATATTGGTTAACTTCGCATCGAACTATCAATCCCAAGTACATCAGTTTTGGATGGTATTCAGTTGAAGTTTCTTTAGATGATGCAGCTCGCATTCTGCGAGGCACTCCAGATGGTTCTGTGACGGTCAATCATCGATACACGATTCCAAAAACAAGAACATCAAACACAATGCATCCACTTGCACCGCGAGGAAGTAGCGATCCCAACACCATTCCTGGTGCCGACTTTGTAAATATCACGTCTGCCGATCAAGTTCATGCTGCTGGCAATCGCGGTGCTGGACAGTCGGTAGCGGTTATTGATACTGGAATCTTTGATTCGCATCCATTCTTTAAAGACTCAACTGGCTCAAATTCGCGAATCGTGGCGCAGGCTTGTTTTCTCAAGCAAAGTATTGACCTTCCGCGATCTGGCACCTTTCTTGGGTGCTTGAATGGTCAAGACAGCCAAAGCGGTAATCACGCAGCAAATATCAGCGGTGGAACTTTTGTTCAGCAACAAAACCTCAGTCATGGAACTCACGTTGCTGGAATTGCGGCAGGAAATCGTGACGGCATACAAAATCCGCCCACTGAATTGACTAATGGCATGGCGCCAGATGCTGGCATCGTTGCTGTTCGCGTTTTCGGTGACGACAATGCTTACGATGTTGACATTCTTGCGGCACTCGGATGGGTTCGCGCAAATGCTTCGGGTTACAACATTGCGTCCGTAAATCTTTCTCTAGGCTCCGGCCCAGCATTTAACTGCACGGATGTTCCAGGGTATGACCAGTATGCGTCGGCATTCAGTTCTCTAGTTGATGCTGGCGTCATGCCAGTTCTTGCATCTGGAAATGACGGCTCTGGAACTTCTTCAGGCGCCTACAACGACACCTTTAATCCATACGGACTTGGAGTGGGTTATCCAGGGTGTGTCGATCCAGGCGTATCTGTTGCATCCACAGATCCCAATGACGCCATTTCTGCATTTTCAGATGTTGGCCCGGGAATTGATATTGCCGCTCCTGGCCAGTGGATTTTGAGCAGTGTTCCTCTTGCAGAAACCCCGACTGGTTATGCCTACTACCGAGGCACTTCAATGGCGTCGCCCGTTGTTGCGGGCGCTTTTGCCCTCGCCAAAGCGGCTGATGCGTCGGTGCCAGTGACGGCTTGGGAAGACTTTATGAAGCAATCAGGAACGCTGGTTGATGACGTGATTATTCAAGATATTCCGCGTCTGAATATTCAAGCCGCTTTGATGCTGTCTGGATCTCTCGCTCCACCGAGTTCCGTAATTGTTCGATGGCCGTCATTTTCGACATTCACGATTGCATGGTCTGCGCCAACCTACGGGCCTGCACCGACTGGATACCGAATCACAGTAGATGGTGTCACGACTGAAGTTTCTTCCTCAACGTTTACCTACAGCGGAAATCTTCTACATTCCGACACGTCCGTATCGGTGAGATCCATTCGAAATGCAGACGTCAGCACTGCTGTCGGACGTATTGCCATGCCTACGTCAGGCAGTGTTTCGCGCGTCTCTCGATTGACTTCGAGCTTTGTGGAGTCCGCTCTTCTCGGTGGCGACGAATGCACGAGTGCAGTGACTAAGAAACTTGTGCTGCAATATGAATCTCCAACCTTTACCAATCGCACTCTCGTCTTGATTGATGGCGAAGGCAATGCGCAGACCTTTACTGAAACCAAGCCATCGCCGGTTCCTGTAAATCTCAGTGCAACGTACGCGAAACAAATTGTTATTACGAATCCAGCAGCTATCGTGAAATCAACAAGTAAGTTGTATTACGCGAATTCTGATGGTGCTGTCGGAACTCCTTACAACCTCGCCAATGCATTCGCATTGATGCAATCAGCTCCTGTCTCGCCGTCGCCTGTGACGAATCTTTCGGTGACGCCTGGATTCGAAAGCGCGCAGGTTTCGTGGACTGATTCGTCATCAACCGCATGGCGTGTGATTGTCGATGGTGTGCAGCAGTCAAATGCCACATCGCGTTCACTCAACTTGTCACTCGCTGCTGGTTCGCACACGGTGGGGATCTGCGCAGTTAAGAGCACGGTAAATGGCGAATACTCATCGACACGCCAAGAGTCAACCTTCACAGTGACAAACAAGTTGAGTCAAGCAATCTCCGCGAACGTCCCTAGCTCGATGCCACTCGCTGAAGAGACCACTTCCATAAGTGCGTCAGCAACTTCCGGACTCGCAGTAACTTATGCATCGTTGACTTCAAGTGTGTGTTCTGTCGATGCAAACGGACTTGTCACTGCATTGCAGGGTGGGACATGCGACATCCGAATAAGCCAAACAGGAAATAGCCAGTACCTCGCTGCAACACCGAGCACGTTCTCAATTCACATATTGCTTTCGCAGTCAATCGTTGCGAGTGCCTTCGCGACAAAAACTCTAGGCGACGCACCATTCGCACTTGATGTTTCTTCGAGTGAAGGTCGCGCACTGACTTTTGCGACGGCAACGCCTTCAATCTGTTTGGTAGGTAATGCGACTGGCGTCGTTTCGATCATTGGCGCGGGTCAATGCCGCATTGATGTGACGCAAATTGGTGCTCCTGATTATGTTGATGCATTTGCACAGATTGGCTTCACAATTGTCCGCCCCAAGGCCACGGTCGTACGTACGGTGAAAACCTCTGTTGCGTCTCGCAAGTTGACAATTACCTGGATTGCGCCGGCGAATGCCAGCAAAGCGGCGGTGAGTAAATACATCCTGAAGTACCGCGTCGGAAAAACTGGTGCGTGGAAAACCGTGAATATCACTTCTCGGCTATGGAAGTCTGTCGCTTTCGCAAAGGGCGCACGTGTGTATTTCACGATTACTGCGTATGGCGCACGAGGCTCTGGAGCTACCTTCGCTGGCAATCGCCTAATTTCTTGAGCACCCTGACCTCCGCACTATGCTCACGCGGAGAGGAGGAACAAAGAGATGCGAAGTCCATTCATTCAGATTCTGCGACCCAAGCATTGGGTGAAAAACGCCCTGATTTTTGTTCCGATGCTTGCTGCGCACCAACTGCCGAATTCTGACAGTGTCATTGCGCTCTTGGGAGCATTTGTTTCCTTGTCGCTTGTTGCATCCGCTTTCTATGTGGTGAATGACATCGTGGATGTTGATTCGGATCGCGCCCACCCAAAAAAGCAGCACCGACCGATTGCTTCAGGTGCGATGTTGCCTCGTCATGCGCATCTCCTCGCAGTTGTACTTCTCATTTGCGCAACTGCGATTGGTGCATCCATTGGCAGCAACTTTCTCGTTTGGCTGGCTATTTATGCGCTGGTCACAAGCCTTTACACATTTCGTGTGAAACGCATCGTTCTGCTCGACTGCTTCGTTTTGGCCACGCTTTATAGCCTTCGTGTTGTTGCCGGCGGCACAGTCGTCGATATCGCCCCTTCATTTTGGCTGCTCGCAACTTCCGGCTTCCTTTTCTTGTCGCTTGCATTTGGAAAACGATTCGCCGAAATTGCAGTCAGTCGGGAGCTGGGTCGTGAGACTTTGCCTGGACGCGCATACCGTGTTGATGACGCTCCAGTAATTCTGGCAATTGGTGTCAGTGCAGCATTTATGTCGGTTTTGGTTTTGGCTTTGTATGTCAATAGCGAAGCAGTCACAGTTCTTTATCGCACACCTTTAGCAATCTGGGGGACGGTTCCAGTTTTGCTTTTGTGGATCACGTCAATTTGGTTCCGCCTATGGCGCGGAGAAGTGTCCGATGACCCAGTGCTCTTTGCCATTCGTGATCGTGTGAGTGTGCTCTGTGGCTTTGCTGTTCTGATTTTGGTGATTGCAGGCGCTGAAGGTTGGATGCTGTGAAATCCTGGGGATTGTTGCCTGCAGAAACTGGTGAGGCAGTAAGCGCTCGGTCGATTGAGTCAATCTCCGAAGTACTTTCTCATTCTCGAACTTTCATTTCTCGTGGTTTAGGTCGCAGTTATGGCGACGAGTGTACGAATGTTGAAGGTTTGGAAATCGATCTTTCAGATTTCAATCATTACATCGATTTTGATGAAAAGACTGGAATTCTGATTGCGGAATCGGGACTCTCTCTTCGCGACATTCAACGCCATTTTGTGCCACGCGGCTGGGCACTAAAAGTTACTCCTGGTACGCAATTTGTCACCCTCGGTGGAGCTGTTGCGAACGACATTCATGGAAAGAGCCATCATGTCGACGGCACGTTTTCTCATCATGTTGTCGGTTTTTCGTTGTTGCGTAGTAATGGCCGAATCATTGAATGCAGTGCA
>JBEGON010000163.1:0-12601 GCA_041181965.1 Actinomycetota bacterium | reverse complement strand
AATTTCAACGCTGCCCGCGGTGCTCAAGTGACACACATGTAGGCGTGAGCCAACATGTTCTGCTAGCAACACATCGCGAGCGATGATCGCTTCCTCTGCTACTGCCGGCCATCCGCGCAATCCCAGAACGCCAGATACAACGCCTTCATTCATCTGCGCGTCTTCAGTAAGTCTTGGTTCTTGTGCATGCTGTGCAATGACGCCATCAAAAGCTTTGACGTATTCCAAAGCGCGACGCATCAACACAGCATCATGGACACATTTACCGTCGTCCGAGAACACCCGGACACGTGCAGCTGAATCCGCCATAGCCCCAAGCTCTGCGAGCGCTTCGCCTTTGAGGCCTTGAGTCACTGCACCGACTGGATAAACATCGCAGTGACCAGCTTCCTGACCGAGTCGCCACACTTGTTCCACGACGCCTGCAGTATCAGCAACTGGTGTGGTGTTGGCCATCGCGTGAACTGCGGTATATCCCCCTCGTGCCGCAGCTTGCGTTCCGGTGTCGACAGTTTCTGCATCTTCACGACCAGGTTCACGCAAATGTGTATGCAAGTCAACAAGTCCGGGAATTGCCACCGCGCCATTTCCGTCAATGACAGTATCGCCGTTGAGGGTTTTTGCTGGTCCTACATTCACGATGCGACCATCTGCAATCAAGATATCTACATTGTCAGTGTCATTGATCACAACGTTACGGATTACTGTGCTCATGCGTGATCTCCCGTGACATCAGCGCCACCTAGTAGCGAATACAAAACTGCCATGCGAACACTGACACCGTTGGTTACTTGTTCAACGATTACTGAGCGACCGCTGTCTGCAACGTCTGCAGAAATTTCCAGACCACGATTCATCGGCCCTGGATGCATGACAATGCCATGCGGCGCCAAACTCTTTGCGCGGGAAGAATCCAAACCGTAACGACGACTGTATTCCTGCGGGCTTGGAAAGAATGCTGCATTCATGCGCTCGCGTTGGACGCGCAACATCATGACAGCATCTTTGCCTTCTACCGCTTCATCAAGACTGTATGAAACCTCGCATGGCCACTGCTCAACACCTACTGGCAAGAGTGTTGGTGGCGCTACCAGTGTCACCTTCGCGCCGAGTGTGTTCAAAAGCAAAACATTGGAACGAGCCACCCGAGAGTGCAATACATCGCCAACAATTGCAATTTTTGCGCCTTGCAAATCACCAGATCCACCACGCAAGTGATGACGCAAAGTAAATGCATCGAGCAAGGCTTGAGTTGGATGCTCGTGAGTGCCGTCACCGGCATTGATTACTGATCCTGCAATCCACTGGGCATTTGCCAAAGTATGAGGCGCACCACTTGCATGATGTCGAATCACCACTGCGTCTGCACCCATCGCTTCAAGAGTCAGTGCTGTGTCTTTGAGGCTTTCACCTTTCGAAACACTCGAACCTTTAGCTGAGAAATTGATGACATCGGCAGACAAACGTTTTGCTGCGGCCTCAAAGGAAATACGAGTACGTGTTGAATCTTCAAAGAAGAGATTGACAACCGTGCGACCGCGCAAGGTCGGAAGCTTCTTTACGCCACCCTCGGTAAGGCGAGCAAGTTCGTGGGCAGTATCAAGAATGTGAATCGCAGAAGTGCGGTCAAGATCTGCTGCAGAAAGTAGATGCTTCATTCGCCACCACCGATGGTGACGCTATCGCTGCCATCAACTTCTTCGAAGGCAACAGAAACTTTCTCTTCGAGTGACGTTGGAAGGTTTTTGCCAACATAATCCGCGCGAATCGGTAGCTGGCGATGACCTCGATCAACCAACACTGCAAGTTGGACGATACGTGGTCGACCGAGTTCGTTGAGAGCATCAAGTGCGGCGCGAATTGTGCGACCGGAGAAGAACACATCATCAATCAAAATGACGAGTTTGCCATCAATGCCACTTGGCGGAATCACTGTTGGCAAAAGTGCGCGCGCTGGACGAAGTCGAAGGTCATCGCGATACATGGTGATATCGAGCGAGCCGGTTTCGATAGTTCGATTTTGGATTTCTCCGAGTTTGATTGCGATGCGTTGCGCTAACGCCACGCCACGAGTGGGGATGCCAAGCAACACCACATCATTCGCACCTTTAGTGCGTTCATCAATTTCATGAGAAATGCGGGAAATAGCCCGCGAGATTTCGGTGGAATCGAGCACCACACGATCTTCAGAATTGGTTGCAGCCGACATCGACCGCTACCTCCTTCCTCGCCTCACTGGACGAGCCTTAAAGCAGGTTGCGCGCGAATCTTAGTGGAGGGTCAACGCAGGGGTTGAACGATCGACCACGTGGTGAGTCGGTCCATCAACTCAGCCAAAGGCTGGTCAAACATCAAGGCAAGGGTTTCCAAATCATCTGCACGAATCGTGAGGACCCGGCCGTTGTAATCCCCTCGTTTGGCTTGGATAGAGGCAACGAAACGGACCAACGGACCCACAGCCTCATGAGGAGCTGTGGCCAAAGCTTCTAAATCAATAACCACTTTACGGATGGTTTTAGGGTTAACGCTGCGCTGAGCCGCCTCAGGAAGCAATTGGCTGACCGGCACTGCATAGAAGGCGGCCAATTCAGCGAGTTTTGAGACGGTGATAGCGCGATCACCACGTTCATAAGAACCGACCACAACCGCTTTCCAGCGGCCCTGTGATTTCTCCTCAACGGCGTGCAGGCTCAAACCTTGCTGCTGGCGAATAGATCGCAGCTTTCCGCCCAGTGATAGCGCATAGTCATCAGACACGGCTCGGAGACTACGGAGAGTGACGACCGCGCACAAGGGTTTCTGAACAAAGATTTGATTACAGTGTCCAGAAACACGTCAGGCGCCCCCTCAGGGACGCCTCACGTGATGGAAAGAGCTAGATGCCCTGACGGTTGCTGCCAATGATGTGGACACGCATGCCGTTGGTGGTGCCAGGAATTCCGGGTGGCACACCAGCCACAAGCACGATCTTCTCGCCGATTGACGCGCGATCGATTTCGATGAGCGCCTTATCAACCTGAGCTGCCATGTCATCCGTGTGCGTCACAGGGTTCACAATGAATGTCTCCACACCCCAGACGAGCGATAACTGTGAACGCGTGCGCGGATGCGTAGTGAAAGCCAAGATTGGAATGCGATTGCGGTGACGCGCCATCAATCGCGCTGACAAACCACTTTCGGTGAAAGCCACGAGGTGTGAAGCGTCCACTGCATTACCTACAGTCGTTGCGGCAGCGGTGACAGCACGAGCGGTGCTGCTTCCAACTGATTCACCAACCTTTGGCAAACGGTCGAGTGCTTCTTCTTCAACGTGTTCGATGATGCGAGCCATTGTCGAAACCACAAGTGCTGGGTGATCGCCAACTGAAGTTTCGCCAGACAACATCAAAGCATCTGCACCGTCGAGAACTGCGTTAGCAACGTCAGAAGCTTCAGCGCGAGTTGGGCGGCTTGCTGAAACCATCGAATCAAGCATTTGTGTTGCAACGATGACGGGCTTACCGGCAGCACGTGCAAGTGCAACACAGTGCTTTTGCACAAGTGGCACCTCTTCGAGTGGAAGTTCGACACCAAGGTCACCACGCGCCACCATAATGGCATCGAATGCATCGACAATTTCTTCGAGATTTGCCACAGCCTGTGGCTTTTCAATCTTCGCAATAACCGGAAGGCGAATACCTTCTTCGTCCATGATGCGATGAACATCTTCGATATCGCGTGCATCACGAACGAAAGACAAGGCGATCATGTCAACGCCTGCGCGAAGTCCCCAACGTAGATCTTCGATGTCTTTTTCTGAAAGTGCAGGGACAGACACTGCAACACCTGGAAGGTTGATTCCCTTGTTGTTGGAGATCACGCCCGCTTCTACCACTGTTGTGATGACATCAGTCTTAGTGACTTCGACAGCCTGCAATGAAATGCGACCATCATCGATCAAAATCATGTCGCCAGCTTTTACATCGCCTGGCAATCCTTTGAAGGTTGTCGAGCAACGTTCGTTGTCACCTTCGATGTCATCGATAGTGATGGTGAAGGTTTGACCCTGAACGAGCGCTTCCTTGCCGTTTTTGAAACGACCGGTACGAATCTTTGGACCCTGAAGGTCAACAAAAATGCCAACACCCTTGCCCACTTCATCGGCTGCTTGACGCACAGCGTCATAGCGAGCTTGGTGCTCTTCATGTGAACCATGAGAGAGATTCAGGCGCGCAACATCCATGCCTGCGGCAATGATGGAGCGGAGCTGTTCAAGTGTTTCGGCCGAAGGACCGAGGGTGCAAACAATTTTGGCACGACGCATGAGGCGAAACCCTACCTTTCGTATGAATGACTCCGTCACATAGGTGACGAAATCGGGATTACACCAACAGCTGACGAGCAGTCGGAAGGATAGGAGAAGGCAATTGAGTTGAACCCGTCAGGTACGCATCCACTGCTGCTGCAGCAGAACGACCTTCTGCGATTGCCCACACAATCAATGACTGTCCACGACCAGCATCACCTGCTGCGAAGACACCTTCTTGATTGGTCGCATAGGAATTGTCACGATTGATATTTCCACGTGCGTCGAGCGCGACACCAAATTGTTCGATGAGTGAACCATGCTCTGGACCGACAAATCCCATTGCCAAAAGCGCCAATTGTGCAGGCAATTCGCGGCGAGTGTTCGGAACAGTTTCAAACTTGCCATCTTTGAATTCCACTTCAGAAATGATCAAGCCAACCAATTCACCTTTATCGTTCTTGACGAACTCTTCAGTTGTTACGGCGTATTCGCGAACGCCGCCCTCTTCGTGTGCAGACGAAACGCGGTAAATCATTGGATAGGTTGGCCATGGTTGTGAACCTGGTCGTGCATCGGTTGGACGCGGCATAATCTCAAGCTGGGTTACTGATTTTGCACCTTGACGCAACGATGTACCCAAGCAGTCAGCACCGGTATCGCCACCACCAAGGATGACAACATCTTTGCCTGCTGCAGTAATAGTTGGTTCTTCCAGATCGCCTTCGCACACGCGGTTTGCAATCGGTAGAAATTCCATCGCTTGGTAAACGCCAATTGCGTCGCGACCTGACACTGGCAAATCACGCCATGCTGTTGCACCTACCGTCAGAACGACTGCGTCATAGCGAGCACGCAAATCTTGAGCGGTGATGTCAGTACCAACATCAACACTGTTACGGAATTTCACACCTTCCGCTTCCATTTGTGCAATGCGGCGATCAAGATGGCGCTTTTCCATTTTGAATTCTGGAATGCCGTAACGCAACAAACCGCCAGGACGATCGGCGCGTTCAAAGACAGCCACTGTGTGACCTGCGCGTGCAAGCTGTTGAGCTGCAGCCAAACCTGCGGGTCCACTACCGATGACGGCAACAGTTTTGCCTGAGTGACGCGATGGTTGTTGCGGTTTAACCCATCCCTCTTCCCACGCGCGATCGATGATGGACACTTCAACTTGCTTGATGGTCACTGGATCTTGATTGATACCGAGAACACAAGCAGTTTCGCATGGAGCAGGGCACAAACGACCAGTGAATTCAGGAAAATTATTGGTCGCATGCAAACGCTCAATCGCTTCTTGCCAGTTGTTGCGATAGGTCAAGTCATTCCATTCAGGAATCAAATTGCCCAGCGGGCAGCCGTTGTGACAGAAAGGAATACCGCAGTCCATGCAACGTGATGCTTGTGTGTGCAGCTTGTCTGGGTCGAATGGTTCGTACACTTCTTTGTAATCGCGCAAACGAATTTCGACAGAACGACGCGTTGGGGTTTCGCGTCCTGCTTTAAGGAATCCACGAGGATCAGCCACGAGCAGCCTCCATAACAGCGTCAAGGACATCGCGACCTTCGGCTTCTGCCTGGGCCTGCGCTTCGAGAACTCGCTTGTAATCGCGAGGCATAATCTTGGTAAAGCGTGCTACTGCTGCTTCCCAATCACTCAGTAGTTGTTGTGCAACTTCTGATTCAGTTTCTTCGAAGTACTCGTGGATTGTTTCACGCAACCACTTTTCATCCGAGTCAGTAAGTGGTTCGAGTTCCACCATTTCGGTGTTGACGCGCGCTGACTTGAGATCGAGTACGAAACCAACACCACCAGACATACCTGCAGCAACGTTTCGACCAGTGCGTCCGAGAATGACCGCGCGACCACCAGTCATGTATTCGAGGGCGTGATCACCAGAACCTTCGACAACGAGCGTCGCACCTGAATTGCGAACTGCAAAACGCTCACCGACAACTCCGCGAGCGAAAATTTTTCCAGCGGTTGCGCCATAGCCAATGACGTTTCCAGCAATGACGTTGTCTTGAGCGACGAACTTTGCATTACGCGCTGGACGAACCACGATGTGACCGCCAGAGAGACCTTTGCCCACATAGTCATTCGAGTCACCTTCGAGGCGAAGCGTGACACCCTTTGGCAAGAAAGCGCCGAACGATTGGCCTGCAGAACCTTCGAATGTGATGTCGATGGTGCCTTCTGGCAATCCTTCTCCCCCGTAACGTCGGGTGACTTCACTGCCGAGCATGGTGCCGACTGTGCGATTGACGTTTCGTACCTTCAACTGAGCGCGCACTGCCTCGCCGTTTGAAAGTGCCGGCTGTGCAATCTTGATGAGTTCATTGTCGAGTGCATTCTGCAAACCATGATCCTGCATGGTTGCATGATGCATTTCTCCAACAAAGTTCTCTGGGCGATGCAAAATCGGCGCGAGGTCGAGACCTTCTGCCTTCCAGTGCTTGATGGCACGGTCTGCATCGATCAATTCACTGTGACCCACTGCTTCTTCGAGAGTGCGGAAGCCAAGTTCGGCCAAGATTTCACGCACTTCTTGTGCGATGTATTCGAAGAATTGAACAACGTACTCGGGTTTACCTGAAAAACGTGAACGCAATTCAGGTGACTGAGTCGCCACACCTACTGGGCACGTATCAAGATGGCACACGCGCATCATGATGCAACCAGACACAACGAGTGGAGCTGTCGCAAAACCAAATTCTTCAGCGCCGAGCAATGCCGCAATCACAACATCGCGACCGGTCTTGAGCTGACCATCGGTTTGCACAACAACGCGATCGCGCAAGCCGTTGAGCAACAAAGTTTGCTGAGTTTCAGCAAGACCAAGTTCCCACGGTCCGCCAGCATGCTTTAAGGATGTCAAAGGTGATGCGCCAGTTCCGCCATCGTGGCCTGAAATCAAAATCACATCTGCATGCGCCTTTGAAACACCAGCTGCAACAGTGCCGACACCGACTTCTGCCACCAACTTCACGTGAATTCGCGCTTGAGGATTTGAATTCTTCAAATCGTGAATCAACTGCGCCAAATCTTCAATCGAGTAGATGTCGTGATGCGGTGGAGGTGAAATCAAACCAACACCAGGAGTTGAGTGACGTGTCTTTGCCACCCACGGGTACACCTTGTGACCTGGTAGCTGTCCACCTTCACCTGGTTTTGCACCCTGTGCCATTTTGATCTGGATGTCATCCGCATTGACCAGGTATTCACTTGTCACACCAAAGCGACCGGACGCAACCTGCTTGATTGCAGAACGCTTGCTATCCCCGTTTGCCATTGGCTGGAAACGCTCTGGGTCTTCGCCGCCTTCACCAGTGTTGGACTTTGCACCCAGACGGTTCATGGCAATTGCAAGAGTTTCATGCGCTTCGGCACTGATCGAGCCGTACGACATTGCACCAGTTGAGAAGCGCTTCACAATGTCAGCAACTGATTCAACTTCGTCAATCGAAATTGGGGTGCGACCTGCATTGTTGAACTTGAACAAACCACGCAATGTCATCAAGCGCTCTGATTGATTGTTCACACGGTCGGTGTATTGCTTGAAGATGTCGTATCGCCCGTTGCGCGTCGAATGCTGAAGACGGAAAACAGTTTCAGGATCGAAAAGGTGCGGTTCACCTTCGCGACGCCATTGATATTCGCCACCAACATTCAAACGACGATGGGCTGGAGAAATTCCTGATGGCGGGAATGCCACATCGTGACGTTGACTCACTTCTTCAGCGATGACATCAATGCCGACACCACCGAGTTTTGATGTCACGCCGGTGAAGTACCGGTCCACAAAGTCTTGAGACAAACCGATCGCTTCGAAGATTTGTGCGCCGCGGTAAGAATCAACCGTAGATACACCCATCTTGCTCATTACCTTGAGTACGCCTTTACCCAATGCCTTGATGGTGTTGCGAACTGCCTTTTCAGGGCTAACCGCAATGATGCCTTCGCGCGCAAGATCTTCGACAGTCTCAAGAGCCAAGTACGGATTAATTGCTGCTGCACCAAAACCAATGAGCAAAGCAACGTGATGCACTTCGCGAACGTCGCCAGCTTCAATCAACAAACCAACTTGCGTGCGATTGCGTTCGCGCACCAAATGGTGGTGAACTGCAGAGCACAAAAGCAACGAAGGAATCGGTGCAAGATCGGCATCGCTATCGCGGTCGCTCAACACAACAAAGCGCTTACCTTGACGAATCAATGCATCAACTTCGCGGCAAATCTCATCGAGGCGCTTTGCCATCGCTTCGCCACCGCCGGATACTGGATACAAACCAGAAACTCGAGCTGCACTGAAACCAGGCAATGAACCATCTTTGTTGATGTTCAAAATCTTCGATAGATCATCGTTGTCGATGACAGGGAAAGGCAAAACCACCTGTCGGCAATGATCAGGGGTTGCATCAAGCAAATTGCCTTCGGTTCCGGTTGCGGTGGAGAGCGACGTAACGATTTCTTCTCGGATTGCGTCGAGCGGTGGATTGGTCACCTGCGCGAAGAGTTGTGAGAAGTAGTCGAAAATCATCCGTGGACGCGTACTCAGCACAGCAATTGGAGTGTCGGTTCCCATCGAACCGAGAGCTTCACCGCCTGTCGTCGCCATCGGTGCCATGATGATGCGGAGTTCTTCTTCGGTGTATCCGAATGTTTGCTGACGACGAAGTACAGATGAGTGCGTATGCACGATGTGTTCGCGTTCAGGCAACGTATCGAGGTGAATCAGTCCCTTTTCGACCCACTCTTGATATGGATGTTCGGCAGCAAGATCATTCTTGATTTCATCGTCTTCAATGATGCGGCCTTTAGCAGTATCAACCAAGAACATGCGACCTGGTTGCAAACGTCCTTTGCGAACAATCTTTGATTGATCGAATTCCAAAACACCAGTTTCAGAAGCAAGAATTACCAAGTTGTCATCGGTCAACCAAAAACGTCCTGGACGCAAACCATTGCGATCGAGAACAGAACCAATCAAAGTGCCATCGGTAAACGAAATGTTTGCTGGACCATCCCATGGTTCCATCAACGAAGAGTGGTACTCGTAGAACGCACGTCGAGCTGCATCCATTTCGGTGTGGTTTTGCCATGCTTCAGGAATCATCATCAACACAGCGTGTGGCAAGGAACGGCCGGCCATATGGAGAAGTTCAAGCACTTCATCAAAAGATGCAGAGTCAGAACCATCTGGCGAGACGATAGGGAAAAGACGAGAAATGTCGCCAGGCAAAACATCACTGGTCAACATTGCTTCGCGTGCACGCATCCAGTTGCGATTGCCCTTAACGGTATTGATTTCGCCGTTGTGTGCAATGAGTCGGTAAGGGTGCGCGAGTGGCCAAGAAGGGAAAGTGTTTGTTGAAAACCGTGAGTGCACCAACGCAATCGCGGTTTCGTAACGTTCATCGGACAAATCTGGGAAGAAGGGTTCTACCTGCGCAGTAGTGAGCATGCCCTTGTACACAATGGTGCGAGCTGACAGAGATGGGAAGTACACCGCAACTTCGCGTTCTGCGCGTTTGCGCATAATGAAGAGTCGGCGTTCGAGATCCATTCCTTCGATGCCACTGATACGTGATGCGACAAAAACCATTTCGAAACGAGGCATTACTGACTTAGCAGTGTTACCAATCATTGAATCGTTCGTTGGTAGATCGCGCCAAGCGAGAATTTCAAGTTGTTCTTCTAATGCAATCGCAGCGATATGTTCTTTTGCCGCTTTAGCCGCTCCCGCATCTTGCGGAAGAAATGCAATACCCGCACCAAATGCACCTGCGACTGGAAGTTCGACTCCAGCGACTGCGCGTAAAAAGGCGTCTGGAATCTGAGTCAGGATGCCCGCACCATCACCTGAATCGGGCTCCGCGCCTGAGGCGCCACGGTGTTCGAGGTTGGTGAGAGCGAGCAAAGCCTTTTGGAGGATGTTGTGAGATGCGCGGCCATTGAGATCTGCAACCCAGGCAACGCCACAGGCGTCCTTTTCGGCGGCAGGGTCATACAGACCCTGTGCCACAGGAAGTGCTTGAGTGAAATGCGTGATTGCCACGGTGTCTCCTCGTCGTCTCAAATCTGCGGGGACGACGATGGCCACGCGGTGGCGAAATCTAGCAGCGACTCCCCCCGAGCACTACGCCACTGAGGGGAATTTCCCTAACTATGAGGGGTGAGCAGTTCGGCGGGGTCGAGCTTGCGGCGAGACCAGATCAGCCATCCGACCGCTCCTAGACCCACAAGCACCGCAGTAAAGACATTGAGGCGGAGTCCAAAGAAGTGATTTGCGGTGTCAATCCGGAGCATTTCCACCCACACACGCCCGGAGCAGTACAAGGCGACGTAGAGGGCAAACACCTGTCCTCGAATCAAGTTCCAGCGCTTTTCGGCATAGACCAGCGCGAAGGCCACTGCCACATTCCAGAGCAATTCGTACAGAAAAGTGGGATGGAAGGTGGCGAAGTTTGTAAAACCCGTGGGTCGGTGAGCGAAGTCGATTTCCAATCCCCATGGCAGGTCGGTCGGAGAACCAAAAAGTTCTTGATTGAAGTAATTGCCAATTCGTCCGATGGCTTGCGCGAGCACTACGCCTGGAGCAACGGCATCTGCGAGCAAACCAAGGTTGATGCCGTATCTACGGCAACCGATCACTCCACCGACAAAGCCGAGAGCGATCGCACCCCAGATTCCAAGCCCGCCATCCCAAATGCGTAATGTGGCGATGAGTCCACGTCCGTTGGGGCCGAAGTACAGCTCTGCATCAGTAATAACGTGATAAAGCCGACCACCAACAATTCCAAATGGCACTGCATACATCGCAACGTTGGCGACATCTTCAGGTGAACCACCACGCGCCACGAGCCGCGCACTTCCCCATTTCACCGCAACGATAATTCCGATGATGATTGCAAACGCGTATGCGCGAATCGGAATTGGACCGAGTTGCCATACTCCTTGGTCAGGAGATGGAATGGAGAAGAGCAGCGACACTACTTACTTCTTGTTTGCTTGAATCCAAGAAAGGAATGCAGATACTGATGCCAAGTTGTCTGCAGGAACTTCTTTGCCATCGAGCAAGACAGTTGGAGTTCCGGAAATTCCTTCATCTTGGAACTTCTGGTAACTATCAGATCCCCACTTCATGTACTTACTTCCGTACACGCAGTTTCCGAATCCACCAAGATCGCCATAGCCAGCAGTTTTTGCAAGGTCAACAAGAGCTTCGTTGGACCAGCCAGTGCCTTCTTTTGCAGGCTGATTCATGTACACAACATCGTGGTACTTCATGCCGAAACCTGCTTCAACAGCACAACCAAATGCATTGATTGCACGGTGTGATGCGTAATCGGATTGCGGGAAGTTGTTGTCCAAGAATGCGGTCATGCGGTATTCGACTTTGACAACATCATCGGCAGCTAGTTGCTGAACCGTTGCACCGAGCGCCTGTTCGAATTGGCGACATGCGGGACACTGGAAATCTTCCCAGATGGTCAAAGTGGATGCTGCTTTTGCGTTTTGATTCGGCGACCAAGACAAGTTGTCTGGGTTTACAGATGTTGGGTAACCACCCAAGGTGAGAGTGTCTGCACTGGTGGTGCCCTTGGTGTCAGAACCACTACCACCGATGATGCCAACTGCGACTACTCCAAGCACCAAAATGGCAAGTGCGCCAATGCCAACAAAACGGAACAAGTTTTCGCGACGAGCCTGGGCTTGACGCTTAGAACGATTGTTCTGTGCTTTTGACTGACGATCTTGTTCTTTAGCCATGAGTGTTTCCTTCTTCATCTGAACTAGCAGGGATAAGACTAAATGCTTCGTGCGCCCTCAGCACGAGCAAGCCACCCATGACCGCAAACACAATGTCACGCAGCACTTCGAGGGCATATCGCACGTGGCGCCCGTCTGGATCGAGGTTTGCGCCAGAGCCAAAGCAGCCGCAATCGATGGTGTAACCGCGCGCCCAAACTTGAATGATGGCGAGAATAAACATGACCATCAGCACTGAATTGGCGAGCGCGGCAAAACGAACAAAAATGCCGGCGAGCAACAACAGACCGATTACAACCTCGAACGCTGGTAGTGCATATCCCAACGGTGTGGCGATGGAGTTTGGAATTCCCAATCGGTACGCAAGGATGGATTCGCGCGCGCCATTTGGCTCAAAGAGTTTTGCGGCACCAGCGAAGAACAGCACAAAACCCAGGACGATTTGGCATACATAAACAACATATTCGTCTGAACGCAACAGTAAAAAAGTTATGTACAAAGCAGCGAGTGCGAGAACCATTCCAATTGTCATCGAAGTA
>JBEGON010000162.1:0-2578 GCA_041181965.1 Actinomycetota bacterium | reverse complement strand
ACAACGGCGCAAAGATTGCTGGTCTCGATGTAACTCCGGTTGGCGTTGGCGTATAGGCTGTGACATTGCCCGCGAAGCCAATCGACACTGTCTGGAATCTTGGAATTTCTTTTGTCGATTCGTGGAATTTCTACGCCGCGAATGCAACGACGTTGACTGTCAATGTCGGCTCTATCGCCTAGCGCTGAATGATCTAGCGGCCAAGAAGTGCTGCAACAGCGGCAATGTGTTCAACACCAAGTCCACAGCAGCCACCAACCATGGTCGCACCATGTGAAATCCACGACTTCACAGTGTCATCGGGAATCGTCAAACTTCCAGCATCGAGCCACACACGATTTTCAGCATCCCACGTGCGACCGGCGTTGGAATAGACCACGTAAGGACCTTCACCGCCAGCACGAGTGAGTAATGAATCGATGAATTCAGGTTTCGTGCAGTTTATGCCACGCGCAACAATGTTTGGCGCAGTCAACAACCGGTAGGCGTCAGCGATTGCGGTTCCATCGGAAATCGTTTCTCCATTTGGAGCACTGCAACTGACCCACGCCGAAAGATGACGAAATTCATTATTTAGCAAGTGATTGATGGCATCTAGTTCAATGATGCTTGGAACCGTTTCGATCGCGAGCAGATCTGGTTCATGTTGTTCGATGTCATGAAGACGCTGTCCATGAAAGTCAATAAGAAACTCTTTGGTGACGTTGTAGTCGCCGCGATATTCGCTTCCGTCGGCAAGAGTTGCGCCATAAGGCCCGACGGACGCCGCAACTCGAACAGTTCGTTTCGCTTCGCTTCCAACTTCATCTGCCGCGCTTTGCGCAAGAATCAATGAAAGCTCGAGAGCACGTAGATAGTCGTCCTCGGTCAATCCGGCGTTGATAAAACCACTACGGCTGGCCTGATAGCTCGCACTCGTCACGATGTCGGCGCCAGCGCGGGCATGTTCAACATGCACATCGCGAATTGCCATGGGGTTGTCGACGAGAACTCGCGCAGACCACAACGAGCCGCTGAGGTCGAAGCCTTTTGCTTCGAGAGAAGTCGCCATACCGCCATCAAGGATGAGCACATTTTCACTTGCCATACGGGAATTCTATTGAGACATACACGAGAGTGAATCGTGTGCTCATCGTGAACTTTGGCACTTACAACTTCCTTCCCCAAACAAAGAAGGAACCATGCCTACACAAACATTTCGAAATTCCTGGCCCATTGCGGCAGTAGCGGTCTCTGCCGCTTTCTTCTTGACAGTGCCAAATGCATTTGCTGCGTTTACGTCTTCTGCCACTTCCGCTTCCAACACGGCGGCTGCCGGAAGTCTCAGCACCATTTTCGTCGATTCGTCAGGTGCTGTGCTCTCTGCTCCGCTCATTCAGGTAGCAAATGCTGCGCCGAGTATGACGGCGCAATCAACAACTATTCGCATCAAGAACGTCGGCACGTTGCCAGCTGATGCGAGACTGCATGTGACGAATCTGACCAACACAACGTCAGCAAATCTCAACGATGTCCTTCTTGCAACAGTCACCGATGCGGCATCCAACGTTCTCTATTCTGGCAACATCTCTGGACTTGATATTCCATTCTCTGCACTAGCTGCTTCATCGACAAAGGTGCTGACGTTAAGTATCACCTGGCCAGATCTGCCCAATGTTGATGACAACCCTTATCAAGACGCAGGAATGAGTTTCGAAATCGCTGTCGACGCTTCGAGTCTTGCCTAACCAATCGCAATGAAATCACGTTTACGCAGTGCAGCAGCAGTCACGGGGAGAGTTCTCCTCTGTGCTGCTGCGCTGTATTGCTCGGCCCTTTTAGCTCTGCGAGTCATGGGTTTCGGTTTTGTAGCAGTTGAAAGCAATTCGATGGCCCCGACAACATCACGCGGCGATCTTTTACTTTATGTAGAGCGTGTTCCGCATGCCGGGGATTTCGTTCTGTTCCAACATCGCGGTTCAAATGTTGTGCATCGTCTGGTACGACAGACTGCCACCGGTGAGTGGATCACACGTGGCGATGCAAACTCAACTGATGATCCTTGGCGGGCGAGGTCTCGCGATATTCACGGAGTCGTCATTGGTGTCATTCGTGGATTCGGTTTTCCAGTTCTTTGGCGGGAAACCGCTGGCGCACGATTTACGAGAAGTGCCACCGTGAGCTCCAAGGCATCTAGCTCGTATTGGCAGCAAGCAGCAATGACCTGGACGATTTATCAGAATGCATCAAGCATCACGACAAAGTCACCGAACATGGTGACATTTTCATCCTCCACCAATCGCAAGATCTGGAATTCTGCGCAGATAGTCGGCCCTGTGCATGCACATTTCTATGGCAAGTTGTCCTTCACGGATATCGCGCAAGGCGGCTTCACCATTGTTATCAATGCCTGTACGTCGAACTCTGATAACAGCAACTGTGGGCTTGCTCTCACCGTCAACACAAATCTCAAGCAATTACAGCTCAGAACTGTTTCCGGCGATATCTTTGGAAAAGTTCTAGCGAGTGCCGCGTTCACTGTGAATTTTTCTTCGAATCAACATCTTGCGTTGTACCGGTCGGGCAATTTCGTGGACGT
>JBEGON010000161.1:0-3843 GCA_041181965.1 Actinomycetota bacterium | reverse complement strand
ACGCTCTCGGCGACATGAACATCAGCAGACAAGAGTGACTGCGTTGCACTGTTCATGGCGACGGCTACGAGTCTCGCCATTTCGACAAGATCAGACTGCACTTGTTGCAGTGGTGAACTTGCTGACATCGCGGCCTCCGAGCGGGGAAGAATGTCCCTGAGGATACCGAAGGAAACTCGAGGTAAACAGTCAGCGAACTCTCTGGCATGCGGTGAATTCCGAATGAAGCCATACGCAATCACGCCTATTCTTCGCATGTGACTGAATTCGGCTCGCAGCAAACTGCGTGGATTTCTGAGGACATCTCCAATGTCCTTGCAATCCTGCCGCAGCCGTGGCTGATTGTGGCGAAAGACGGCATGCTGCTGAAAGCGTCGGAGCGCGCACTCGAATTGGGAGTAGTGCTCACAGATCGTGTTGAGAATCTGGATTTGCTCAACCTCATCGCGGCTGCAGCGGATGGAGAAAACGTCACCGATGGCGAAGTAATTTTGCCAAAAACTCGCACGCACGAAGAAAAAGTTTTGCGGATTCGTGCAACCCATGTTTGCAACGATGTCTTGGTCATTTTGGAAGATGCCACCGAAGAGCGTCGACTCGATGAAGTGCGACGTGATTTTGTTGCAAACATTTCACATGAATTGAAAACTCCAGTTGGAGCTTTGTCACTTCTCGCTGAAGCAATTGAAGCGGCGGTCGATGATCCTGCATCTCTGCAACACTTTGCCCAGCGCATGCGTCGCGAAACCGCGCGATTGAGTTCACTTGTTGGAGACTTGATTGACTTGTCTCGTCTGCAAAGTGACGAATTGTTGGTTACTGGTGAACAGATCAATGTCGATGCACTTGTGACGCAAGTCCTCGATGATGTCCAGACTGTTGCAAAAAATAAAGACATTGAAATTGTGGTTGGCGGCACCGGAAATCTCATGTTGTGGGGACAGCGCGACCAGCTTGCTTCTGCATTGCGCAACTTGCTGACAAACGCCATCAACTACTCGCATCCAGGCACTCGCGTCGCGCTTGGCACAAAACTTGTTGATGACTTTGTGGAAATTTCTGTGGTTGATCAAGGCATCGGTATCGCAGCTGCCGATCTCGAGCGAATTTTTGAACGTTTTTATCGAGTCGACCCAGCGCGAAGTCGTTTCACCGGCGGCACTGGTCTCGGACTGTCGATTGTGAAACATATCTGCGCAGTTCACGGCGGTGAATGCACTGTGTGGTCTCAAGAAGGTCATGGTTCAACGTTCACCATGCGAATCCCTAAACAATCGCCGTTGATTAATAATCTTGACGCAAACCGGCAAGGCGAAGGAGCAGAAAAGTGACCCGCATTTTGGTGGTCGAGGACGAAGAGTCTTTCAGCGATGCACTTACTTTTATGCTTGCAAAAGAAGGCTTCGAAACCGCAGTAGCGAGCACGGGTACGGCAGCGGTCGAAGAATTCGAACGCAATGGCGCGGATTTGATTTTGCTTGACTTGATGTTGCCTGGCATGAGTGGCACTGACGTGTGCAAAACAATTCGTCAGAAATCAGCAGTGCCCATCATCATGGTGACCGCTAAAGCAGATGAAATCGACAAAATTGTTGGACTAGAAATTGGCGCAGATGATTATGTGACCAAGCCATTTAGTTCACGCGAATTGGTGGCACGTATTCGTGCAGTGCTGCGCCGCAATATCGATCTCGAGGAATACCTCAGCACCTCAACCCTTGATGTTGCAGATATCCGAATGGATATCGAACGTCACACCGTCAGTGTGCGCGGACATGCAATTTCACTGCCGCTTAAAGAATTCGAACTTCTCGAATTGTTATTGCGTAATGCCGGCCGAGTGTTGACACGTGGACAGTTGATTGATCGCGTGTGGGGCAGTGATTATGTGGGCGATACAAAAACCCTTGATGTGCATGTGAAGCGACTACGTTCAAAGATTGAACTAGATCCAGCAGACCCGAAACTGTTATTGACGGTTCGTGGTCTCGGTTACAAGTTTGAAGCGTAAGAACTAATTCGCAGCACTCACTTCAGGCGCTGGTGTCACTTCTGCGTACATCGGCAAGCTGTGAGAAACCACGAGAGTTTTGACTGACGTCTTCAGTCCCGACGCAAATACGTATGTGACCTCGACTGTTGTGCCAGCAATTGCATTGCTGAGAGCGAGAGTCGTTTCTTCGTTAGCGTCTACGTGCCAGTCTGCATACGAGGTTGAGTTGTAACCAAAACGAATCAAGCCACCGCTGAGCAAAGTTTGATCTGCTGGGGTCATGGTTGCGGGAATGCCGTTGAGCAAAATGGCGGTGACGCTGTCAGCAGCGGATGCCTGGTTGATGATTGAAGCGCTCAAACTGAGGGTGCTGGCATCGTCGGAGACCACGGTGCTGTCTTGGATCAAGAGTTCGCCAACCGAGGTGTCCACACCAGTGCCTGCGGGGCGCATATGGGCTGTGTCAGCGCCTGCAGCGAGGCTGCAACCGCTGAGGGCTAGGGAGGCTAGGACGAGGCCGAGAAGGGCTGTTTTTGCGCGCATGAGGTCAGCGTAGCGGCGGTTCTCTCACACCCGCCTGCGTCCACATGCTGAATCAACGAATTTCAAGGGGTGAAAATTCAGGGTACCCTTAGCCCCTGCGAAAGGGGACTCATGGTCTTTAAAGTCGGCGAAACCGTCGTCTACCCCCACCATGGTGCTTCCACCATTGAAGCCATCACCACTCGAAACATCAAGGGCATGGATATCGAATTCCTCGTGCTCAAGGTGCAGGCAGGCGGCCTCAAGATTGAAGTTCCTTCAGCGAATGCCGAATATGTCGGTGTTCGCGATGTCGTAAGCGCGGAGGGCCTCCAGAAGGTCTTCGGCGTTCTTCGCCAGCCATACATCGAAGAACCAACCAACTGGTCACGTCGTTACAAGGCAAATGTTGAGAAGATCGCTTCAGGCGATGTCATCAAGGTTGCCGAAGTGGTTCGTGATCTCTACCGCCGCAACGAAGACCGTGGTCTCTCAGCTGGCGAAAAGCGCATGCTCGTCAAAGCAGTGCAGATTCTCCGTTCAGAAGTAGCTCTTGCCGAGAAGTCCGATGAAGATGCTGCCGAAGCATTAATTATGGAAGTTCTTGCAGCGTAGTTCTTTACTTTCTCATCAGCCCACCCTTACCGGTGGGCTGATCTGTTTTCTGACGCTTTAGTGTGTTCCTATGACATCAGTGCATGTTGTAGTGACCGCAACGTCACCACTTGCATTGCTCAAACTTGGCAATTCATCTGTGCTCGCAACTGCCGTCTCTCGTGCACGCGCGGCACAGTGTCAGCCGACTGTGTCAGTCTGGCTCGATTCTTCACTGGCCGAAGCTTGGTCAAAACTTTCAGAAAAACGACGCCCCGATTGTTTGGTGTCAATTGGCTCATCACTGCTCGATGCTGTGCGAGAGATTACGGCTGATCGGATCTTGATTCACGATTCGCAACGACCTTTGACATTGCCTACAACTTTCGATCGCGTCGCCCAAGCACTTAACGCAGAAATTGGTGCTGCACGCCCTTCGCATGTAGTGGTCGACACTTTGAAGACAGTAGACAGTCACAAGAAAATTACTGGCACCATCAATCGCGACCAGGTGCAGTCATTGACCTCACCACAAGGATTCGCTCGCGCTGCGATTGATTTCGATGGTGTTATTGATACGTGGATTATGCCCATCAAAATTGATGTGAAAACTCACTACGTGCCAGGTGATCAAGAATCATTAAAGATTCGCGAAGCAGAAGATGTATTGCTTGTCGAATCATTCCTCGCTTGGCAAACTCTGTCGCGTTAAGCGTCAGGGTGTTTGTCTGTAT
>JBEGON010000160.1:0-2707 GCA_041181965.1 Actinomycetota bacterium | reverse complement strand
CTTCTTCTGCTCAGCGGGGTTGATGGTTTGTGCGGTAGTGACAACGCTGCCTCGATTGAGGCGGATAGTAAGTTGGTCGCCAACCGAAACCGTGGATGCATCGCGGATAACGCTTCCATCTGCTGCGGTGGCCAGCGCGTAACCTCGATTGAGAACTGCAAAGGGCGAAAGTGCCGCAAGTTGGCCACGCGCACGGGCAATCGCCCCTTGTTCTCGTTCAATTCGCAAGCGCACTGTCGCTGTCATTTCAGATTGCTGGTGAGCGAGTTCGGCGATTCGAGTCACAATCAGTGATCGCGGTGAAGAAGCGCGCAACGTCGCGCGCGCTTGGGTGAGCCATTGCTGTTGTTGTTCAAACCATCGAGCCTTGTGATCACTCAGGCGTGCGTTCATGCGATCGAACTGTGCTCGTTCTTCTTCAAGTGAAGGGACGATTTTTCGTGCTGCATCTGTAGGAGTCGAGGCGCGCACATCTGCTACTTCATCGAGCAGCGGTCGATCGGCTTCGTGCCCAATCGCGGACACCACAGGGATGACTGACTTTGCTACTGCGCGAATAAGCCCTTCATCGCTCCATGGCAACAAATCTTCAAACGATCCGCCACCTCGGGCGATGACGATGACGTCAACCCCTTCGACTTGTTGAAGTTCTTCAAGTGCTTTGGCCGCAATGACCGGGGTAGTGGGAAGTTGCAACGCGATTTCTCTTACTTCAAATGCAATCGAGGGCCAGCGACGACGTGCATTGATGACGACATCCTTGAATGCGTCTGTGTCGCGTCCTGTGATGAGACCAATTTTGCGTGGCAAGAATGGCAATGGCTTTTTGCGATCCGCAGAGAACAAACCTTCAGCTTCAAGTGTGCGGCGCAACATTTCAATACGTGCAAGCAAATCACCGAGACCGACACTGCGAATGGCATGAACGCGAAGATTTACTTCGCCACGCTTTCCCCACCATTCGACTTGCGCAAAGATGGCAACTCGAGCTCCTTCGACAACGTCGGGAGTTTTGAGACTCGAAGCCATCACAACTTTCAGCGAAAAGTCTGCATCGATGTCGCGAAATGCAATGTAGTTGGTGCTGCCATATTCCTTGATTGTGACAATTTGGCCTTCGATCCAAATCCGATTCAACTTCGCCAGGTAGCCGCCAAGCTGTTGAGAAACCTCTTGAACCTTGAAGGCAGTTTCAGGCGTTGTGCCGCGAGCGATGTCATCCACGGGGTAATCGCACCACATACCCCTGACTTTCCCCGTCAGGCGGGGTTCGTGCCGCTCTCCTACGATTGCCCCATGGCTAACAGCAAGAAGGTTCTACTCGCTGCACCGCGTGGATATTGCGCTGGCGTTGAACGCGCAGTCGTCACGGTCGAAAAGGCCCTCGAGCATTACGGCGCTCCGATTTATGTCCGCAAGGAAATTGTTCACAACAAATTTGTCGTAGAACAACTTCGCACTCGCGGCGCGATTTTCGTCAACGAACTCGATGAAGTTCCAAGCGGCGCAACCGTGGTCTTTAGTGCGCATGGTGTTTCACCTGCTGTTCATGATGACGCCAAAGTTCGTTCGTTAAAGACGATTGACGCGACCTGCCCACTCGTGACGAAAGTCCACAGTGAAGCGAAGCGTTTCGCTGCTGATGGCTACCGAATTGTGTTCATCGGCCACGAAGGTCATGAAGAAGTCGAAGGCACGATGGGCGAAGCCCCTGACGCCATGATTCTCGTCGATGGACCGGAAGCAGCAGATGTAGTTGATCTCGGTTCCGATGACAAAGTCGTGTGGTTGTCTCAGACGACCTTGTCGGTTGATGAGACCATGGAAACTGTCGCGCGCCTGAAGAAGCGACTCCCAACTTTGCAGTCACCACCGAGCGATGACATTTGTTATGCCACGCAAAACCGACAGGCAGCAGTCAAGCGCATCGCTGAACAGTGTGAAGTCGTGCTCGTTGTCGGAAGTGGCAACTCATCAAACTCTGTGCGTCTTGTCGAAGTTGCACTCGAAGCTGGTGCAGACGCTTCCTACCGTGTTGATGGTGCGGATGAACTCAAAGATGAGTGGATTGCCGGTGCCACAACTGTAGGTGTCACGTCCGGCGCATCGGTTCCAGAAGAACTTGTCGCAGGTGTGCTTGAGTGGCTTGCAGCCCGTGGATTTGGTGACGTCGAAGAAGTTGAAGAAGCGAAAGAATCTTTGATCTTCTCGTTGCCAGCGGAACTGCGCCGCGATATCAAGTCGTTGAGTTAATCAACGTCAATATTTGCTTGCATGCGACGTTCGCGTCGAGCAGCTGAACGCACTTTCACGGACTTGCGTCGACCAATGAACCAGCAAATGCCGGTAGTCGCCAAAACTGCCCAGGTGTTGGCCATCAAGACCAAGATGAGTCCGGTGATTTCACTCATTGGAAACTTGCCGAGAGATTGACCTGTGACAGGCGACGTGATGAGCGCGACGACTGCGAACACAATCGGTGGTGCCGTCCACGCTGCCCAAGCTTTGTCCGCTGTTACTCGAAGTGCATTGACGATGCTGATAACTGCGAATGGAACAGCGGTGAGCAGTCCAATGTGGTGGCGCAGCAATGCATCGATGATGCCAAAGAACATGGTGACGATAAAGATGTTGAGATAAATCCGACGCGCGCTGAATCCGTCCGATGATTCTGACATCGGGTTGAAGCCGAATAGTTCACGATCGC
>JBEGON010000159.1:0-9501 GCA_041181965.1 Actinomycetota bacterium | reverse complement strand
TTGAAATGTAATCGTGGCCTTCAACATGCGAAGAGCGCGTAGTCAGTCGGCTACGGGTATTGATGAGCTTCTGGCGAACGCACGTGAGCTTCAAACGCCAAGGTTCTTCAGCGTTGATGCGCAAGTAGCGCTGATCGAGTTCTGGAAGATTCTCGATATCACGATTGATATGTTGCCACAATTCGTCATCGCGTTGTGTTCCGATAATGCGTTCTGAAATTGAAAGTTTTTCAACAACATCATCCAAGTGGAAAAGTACAGCGCGGATTGCGTGATCGCGTTGCATCGCCAAAACGCTCAGAGTGACTTCTGGCGTGACGAATGGGTTGCCATCGCGATCGCCACCAATCCAAGTACCGAAAGTCAACGGAGTGGCAGTGACAGGAAGTTCGGCGCCGATTTCTGCAACGAAATGTTCAAGTTCGCTGAGAATTGCAGCGAGTGGACCACGAACAAGTTCGTCAAGGAAGTACAAAGCATTGCGCGCTTCATCCAAAACTTCTGGACGCATCAAACGTAATTCATCGGTCTGCCACAACAAAGCAACAGCTTCACGCAATTGACGATTGCGGAATGTGTCATCAGGCTGCGCAAGCAAATCTGCAATCTGGCGAATCTTCAATAGAACTGAACGACGCGCTGCTTCGGTTGGGTGCGCAGTGAAAACGGGACGCGTATTCATACGCGCAAGCCCTTCGGTGATTTCGCGAGCGGGAACGCCAGCAGCGCTCAAACGATGTGCTGCCTGCGCAAGTGCACCGCCGGTGGCGCGACGATCCTCATGGAGTTCACGCGCGCGATAAACCTGTTCGGCAACGTTTGCCAAAGTGAAGTACGTTCCAAATGCACGAGTAAGTCGAATGGCATCTGCCAGTTCAAGATTGTCGAGCAATGTGACTGCTTGGGCCGGATTTTCACGCACCTCGCGACGGACACGTTCGACAGTTTCGAGCAGTTCTGGGCTCTCAAGTTCAGACAAGGTCTGACCCAGGATGACTCCCAAACGACGGATTTCGGCCCGAAGGTTGGCGTCAGCATGGCTGGCAGCGAGAGGGATTGTGCTCACGGGGGTACGGTAACGAGAGGCCAAGCCCCGTTCCTGCCCGTTTCACACTGCGAACACTCACGGGAACAAAAGTGCCGGATTTTGGGTTGAAGAGAGGTACTGGCCTTCTCGGGTGGCGCTGACACCCTGCAGCAATAGGCTTGACGCAAGAGAAAGGTGCTCTGATGTTTGAGAGGTTTACCGACCGCGCACGTCGCGTTGTGGTGCTGGCCCAAGAAGAGGCTCGCATGCTCAATCACAACTACATCGGCACCGAGCACATCCTGCTCGGCTTGATCCATGAAGGCGAAGGCGTTGCAGCCAAAGCGCTCGAAGCGATGGGAATTTCCCTCGATGGAGTGCGCGCCCAGGTTGAAGAAACCATTGGTCAAGGACAAACCGCGCCAAGCGGTCACATCCCATTTACTCCGCGTGCAAAGAAAGTACTTGAACTCTCATTGCGCGAAGCTCTTCAGCTTGGTCACAACTACATCGGCACCGAGCACATCTTGCTCGGCCTGATTCGCGAAGGCGAAGGTGTGGCGGCGAAAGTATTGGAAACTCTTGGTGCAGATCTCAATCGTGTGCGCCAACAAGTTATTCAGTTGCTTTCCGGTTATCAAGGTAAAGAACCACAAGCATCCGGCGGCGAAAAAGAAGGCACACCTTCAACGTCGCTGGTGTTGGATCAATTTGGTCGCAACTTGACTCAAGCTGCGCGTGAAGGAAAACTCGATCCAGTTATCGGTCGCGAAAAAGAAATTGAACGCGTCATGCAAACTCTTTCTCGTCGCACCAAAAACAATCCGGTTTTAGTTGGTGAACCTGGTGTTGGTAAGTCTGCATGTGTCGAAGGACTCGCACAGATGGTTGTTCGCAACGATGTGCCAGAAACCTTGAAAGACAAGCAGATTTATTCTCTAGATTTGGGTGCACTTGTTGCAGGTTCTCGCTACCGCGGTGACTTCGAAGAACGTTTGAAGAAAGTCATCAAAGAAATTCGTACTCGTGGTGACATCATTCTTTTCATTGACGAAATTCACACGCTGGTTGGCGCTGGCGCAGCTGAAGGCGCAATTGATGCTGCATCAATCCTCAAGCCAATGCTTGCTCGCGGCGAACTCCAAGTCATCGGTGCAACCACGTACGACGAATATCGCAAGCACATCGAAAAAGATGCTGCACTAGAACGTCGTTTTCAGCCAGTGCAGGTCAACGAACCAACACTTACGCAGACAGTTGAGATTCTCAAAGGTTTGCGCGATCGCTATGAACAGCATCACCGCGTCACCATTACGGATGCCGCTTTGGTTGCGGCCGCAACGCTTGCAGATCGCTACATCAACGATCGATTCTTGCCGGACAAGGCCATCGACTTGGTAGACGAAGCAGGCGCCCGCTTGCGAATTCGCCGCATGACAGCTCCACCAGAGTTGCGCGCATTTGACGAGCAGATTGCGGCAACTCGTCGCGAAAAGGAATCGGCGATCGATGCACAAGATTTCGAAAAAGCTGCCGCATTGCGCGACACTGAAAAGCAATTGATTGCCCAGAAGGCCACCAAAGAAAAAGAATGGAAGGCCGGAGATCTCGATGTTGTCGCTGAAGTTGGCGAGCACATCATCGCCGAAGTTTTGGCAGCAGCGACTGGAATTCCACTTGTTCAGATTTCTGAAGAAGAATCCGCTCGACTGCTCAAGATGGAGGACGAACTTCACAAGCGTGTCATCGGGCAGGAACAAGCAGTCAAAGCTATTTCCCGTGCAATTCGCCGCGCACGTGCTGGCATCAAAGATCTCAAGCGTCCTGGTGGGTCATTTATCTTCGCTGGTCCTTCCGGTGTTGGTAAGACCGAACTTTCAAAGACTCTTGCCGAATTCCTCTTCGGCGATGAAGATGCTTTGATTACTTTGGACATGAGTGAATACGCAGAGAAGCACACTGTTTCGCGCCTCTTCGGTTCACCTCCAGGATATGTGGGATACGACGAAGGTGGACAGCTCACCGAAAAGGTGCGCCGCAAGCCGTTCTCTGTTGTGCTCTTCGACGAAATCGAAAAAGCACATCCGGATATCTTTAATTCACTGTTGCAGATCCTTGAAGAAGGTCGATTGACCGATGCTCAAGGTCGCATGGTTGATTTCAAGAACACAGTCATCATCATGACCACCAACTTGGGTTCGAAAGACATTGCCCGTCAATCACTTGGCTTCACGGTTGATTCAAATGAAGAATCTGCGTACGAAGTTTTGAAGGCAAAGGTCAACACCGAGCTCAAGCAACACTTCCGCCCAGAATTCCTCAACCGCATCGATGACATTGTTGTCTTCCACCAGTTGACTCAGGACGAGATTGTTCAGATTGTTGATTTGATGATTGCTCGTTTGGATTCACGTCTTCACGACAAGGACATGGGTATCGAACTCACTCCAGCGGCCAAGCTCGCACTTGCCGCCAAGGGTTATGACCCAACCTTCGGTGCTCGTCCGTTGCGTCGCACGATTCAGCGTGAGATCGAAGATACGTTGAGTGAGAAGATGTTGTTCGGCGAAGTGAAGCCTGGCGAAATCATCGTGGTGGATGCTGTTGGTGAAGATAAAGAAGCAACTTTCACCTTCAACGGCACTCCAAAAACCAATCTTGATGATTTGGTGAATCTCGAAAAAGGCGCTTAAAAAGCTAATTGGTCGGAGTCGTTGTCGAGAAAATAATCGGCAACGGCTCCGATTTTGCTTTTCCATTACTTGCAACAATCGTGTACTCACCGGCAGGAACATGGTTTGCGGTCTTGCCGCACTTTGACGGATCACTGTTGCCACCCCACGTCAAGGTGATGCGCGCGATATCACCAGGTTGTAGTTCGGCGAGATTAATCTCTTGCTTCACTGGACAGGTGTCCGATGACCACACTTGTTTGTTGTTGGAATCAAAAACAGCAATCTCATTGGATTTTGAACCGATGTCGCGCAAACACTTATGCGATGAAGTATTCGTAATTGTCGCGTGAATCAAAATATTCGATTTCAAATCAAATTCGTTGGTGTTAGCGTCGAGCACAACAGCGACAGCAGTTTCTTCATCCGTACACGCGGGAACTTCTTCTGCCGTGTGCTTCACAGTTGGGGTGGATGAAATGGGATTAGATGGAACGACCTTGTCGCTCGCAGAAATTCGATCTTGAACTGCAGCCCAAAATTTGCTGACACCGATATAGGAAAACGCCAACAGGAAAATTGCGAGTAGAGCCGTAAAAGTTCGACGACGACGATATTTGGCAATATCTTGAGGTGAGCGATACGACATGGTCGGCGCAAAGTAGCAAAGGAGTGCAGGTTTTGTTGGCGCCTGCCACGCTATGCCGGTGAATTTCGTTGCCAAACTCTCGCGCTGGTATGTCGCGAATGCGCGTGACTTGCCGTGGCGTCACAGTGGTGCATGGTCAGTGGTGGTCAGCGAATTCATGTTGCAGCAGACTCCTGTTTCACGAGTCCTGCCGGTGTACAAGACCTGGATGAAACGGTGGCCGTTGCCAAGTGCATTGGCAGTTGAGCCCGTATCTGAAGCTGTGCGCGAATGGGGTCGACTGGGATATCCACGCCGAGCACAACGTTTACACCAAACCGCAATCGTGATCGATCGTGACTTTAACGACCAGGTGCCAAGCTCTGAAGCAGAATTGCGAAAGTTGCCAGGCGTTGGCGAATACACAGCGGCCGCGATTATGAGTTTTGCTTTTGGAAAGCGTGCAATGGTTTTGGATACCAATATTCGACGAGTGATCGCGCGTTCGCAATTGGGAGAACAATGGCCGGCGGTAAGTATCACCAATCGCGAACGAGATGTTGCCCTCTTGTTGCTGCCCACAGAAGACACTGCGGCAAGTGAATACAACGCCGCAATTATGGAATTGGGGGCACTGATTTGTACGGCCGCACGACCGGCATGCCATGCATGTCCAGTCGCTGATGAATGTGCGTGGCTACAAAGTGGTTCTCCGCAAAGTCCGCGACCGCATCGCACACAAACCTGGCACGGCACAGATCGACAATGTCGTGGCGCGATTTTGCAAATGTTGCGTGACAACGAATCAGTAGACAACAAACAACTAGCAAGTGTGTGGCAGGACAAAGATCAATTCGAAAAATGTCGGGATTCTTTACAAGCGGAAAAATTCATCACGCGCACGAAAAATCGCTGGCATCTCGCTCATTAATGGGGTGCAACAACTCCGAGTGCCTGGCGGACGGTGTCCACTTCATGCACTTTCAAACCTTCTGGGTACGGACCAGAACCCGTCGGGACAATTGCAGTGGTCACACCGAGTCGCGCTGCTTCACTCAATCGGCGACGAATTCCTGCAACTCGACGAACCTCTCCTGCTAGACCAACTTCGCCAATCGCAATCAGCGATGGCGAAATTGCAAAGTCGCGCGCCGCACTCGCAACCGCCAGAGCCAGAGCAAGATCGACCGCTGGTTCTGTGATTCGCATGCCACCGACTGTGGCCGTGTGTACATCACGACTCGTCAGGTTGAGTCCCGCGCGACGCTCAAGAACTGCCAAAATCATTGCAGTTCTTGCAGAATCCAAACCGGATGTTGCTCGTCGTGGAGTTGGGACATTCGTCGCTGCCACCAAAGCTTGCACTTCGGCGAGTAGAGGCCGCGTTCCTTCCACCGTAACAGTTAAGCAATTTCCGGAGACTGGTTCTGCTTGACGTGAAACGAAGAGGCCGCTCGGATCGCTAATTCCGACGATGCCGTCATCGCTCAACTCGAAACATCCGACTTCGTCGGCAGCTCCATAACGATTTTTTGCCGCGCGCACCAAACGAAGTCGAGTGTGTCGATCACCTTCGACTTGCAACACAACGTCGACCAAGTGTTCGAGGACGCGCGGACCTGCGATGGTTCCATCTTTAGTCACGTGTCCAACCAAGATTGTGGCAATGCCATGCGTTTTCGCAACGCGAATCAAGGAGGCAGCAACTTCGCGCACTTGTGTTACGCCGCCTGGTTGGCCATCCACTTCGAGTGACGACAAAGTTTGCACAGAGTCAACGATCACCACATGTGGTTTGACTGCGTCAATGTGACTTAAAGCAGCGCCGAGATCTGTTTCACTTGCAAGATAAAGATTGTCGACCAGTGCGCCAATGCGTTCGGCACGCAGTCGAACTTGCGCGGCACTCTCTTCGCCTGTGATGTAAAGGGCTTTGCGTTCTCCACTGCCTGCCTTGGCTGCAACTTCGAGAAGCAAGGTGGATTTGCCAACGCCTGGTTCGCCAGCAAGAAGGACAACGGAACCGGGAACTAAACCGCCACCGAGAACGCGATCAAGTTCATCAATGCCCGTGGGTTCCGCGGTTGCGGCGGTGATATCAATGTCACCAATAGGTGCTGCAGGTGCCGTGACGTTTCCAGTGGCGACAGTGCGCGCAACTGTGACGCCCATTTCTTCAACCGTGCCCCACGCTTGGCATTCACCGCAGCGGCCAACCCACTTGCTGGTTTGCCATCCACATTCTGCACAGCGGTAGGCAGTGACCTTTGAGCTCTTTGGTTTCGCGCTAGCCATGGTCAGACGCTACCTTCAGGCACCGACAAGGGAGAGCCGGATGTCCAATCAGTTGTACGAATTCATTTCGAGCGTGGTTTTGGACGCGGACATTGCCCTTATTGCGGCTGCAGACGCTCAGCTCATCAGCGGAGCAACCTCTGCTACCGATCTGCAAGCCCTTTCAATCGCCCGCGGCGAAGCATGGCGTCAACTTCGCGCTCGAAATGTATTTTCGGATGAGATACCAACCATTGCGATTGATGGAGATCCCGTTTCGGGTCTCACTGTTGAAGAGCGAACAGTCTTGGCTTTGATTGCGCGACTCAATTTGAGTGTTCACGATGCTGCATTAGTAATGTCGATGAAAGAAAAAGCTGTTGATGGGCTTCTAAAAACTGCACGTCGTGAACTTGCTCGCACTGGCATTGCAATGACGCTGATGACAAACCCTTCGAAATGCCCAGTGATTGCACAATTTCATTCCACTCTCAATGGAGTCATGAATCGCGGTTCGGTGATGAGCTTGGTTAGTCATAGTGCCGAATGTTCGATTTGCGTTCCGGTCTTGCGCACAGTGGATAAACAAATCGTTTCGCAATACATCGCCGCCCCACGAGTACAGGTACCAACTGAGATTGTCCCGCTCTTACAACGTGACACAGCGCCACTCATTGAACGTGCAACTCTTAATGCCGGATGGGCGCCGAACGAGCGGGATAGAAATTCCACATTTCACGTTAAACGTGCGATTGTTTACGGTTTTCTCTCAACTCTATTAATCGCAATTGGAATTGTCGTAGCGCTTCAGAACTGATCAGCAGGGTGTGAAGCGATGCTATCCATAATCGCTTTCACTTCTTTTGGATCGCCGTTTGCAGCGGCAATTCGGCGCGCTGCCGTAATCGCAGCAACTCGAGCTTCGCAAAATGTCACAAGAAGCGCGTATGCCTCTTCGCTCATCATTGCGATGAGCGTGTCTTTTTCAGTGATGTATACAGGCTGCGGCGCATTGTGGGCTTCAGTATTTGATGTGCAATACCAATTCAACTCGTGACCGCCAGGGCCCCAACCAGATCGAGCGTATTCCTCAATGGTGATGATGTATCGACGTGAGCCATCCTCAAGTTCGCGCCATTCGAAATCTCGACGAATAGGCAACTGCCAACACACATCGGGTTTGGTTTTAGTAATGCTCACATCATTTTTTGCAGACCAATTGTGAAGTGCGCATCCGCCGCCACCAGGGAAATCTGGGCTGTTGAGGAAAATGCATCCACCATTGACAACTCGAGTTTTCTTTTCGTTGTCTTCGTCTTTTTCAATCCAGTTTGCGCGACCGAGTTCGTAGTTCTGCCAGTACTCGGGCGTGAGTTTTTCTACGTACTTCTGAACGCGCTTTTGATCTTCGCGACCCGAGAAGTGCGCGCCTAGCGAGCAACAGCCATTTTCTGCTTTGCCTTCGTGGATGCCTTGGCATCCGCGGCCGTAAATGCAATTCCAACGTGAGGTCAACCAAGTGAGATCGCAGCGGTAGATGTTTTCTTCATCTTCTGGGTCATCAAATTCGACCCATGCGCGAGCGAAGTTCAACTTGAGTTCAGTCATGGGGGCACTTTAGATGTGTGCGATGGCCGCTAACCACTCGGCTTTGATGAAGAACGGGTGAATCTTGAGTCATTAGGCGAGGTCTTGCAGCCCGCGTAGGCTTTCCTCAGTACCTAAAAGTCGGAGGCTCACATGCTGCGAGAACTGCTGCTTTCAATGTCGCGCAATGACGAAGTGCGCAACATCATTACGACTGCGCCATTCACCCGCGACGTGGTGAAGCGTTACGTACCAGGCGAATCCACCGACGCCGCAGTTGTCGCGACCCAAGAGCTCGCGGCTGAAAGCTTGTTCACCACTATCGACCGACTTGGTGAAGATGTTTTTGACAAAGCTCAAGCCAGCGACACTGTCATTGCTTACGAACAACTGCTTAAAGCACTTGGTGACTCAGGTTTGGGTCATCGCGCAGAAGTTTCAGTAAAACTTTCGGCTGTAGGGCAATCACTCGGCGATCATGGTTTTGTTTTGGACAACGCGCGTCGAATTTGTCAGGCCGCAGCAAACATCGGCACGACAGTGACTCTTGATATGGAAGATCACACCACTACTGATATGACTTTGGGAACACTCAACGAATTACGCAAAGATTTTCCATTTGTTGGCGCGGTCGTTCAGGCTTACCTTTTCCGCACCGAAGAAGATTGCCGCGCCCTTGCATATGAAGGTTCACGCGTGCGCCTGTGCAAAGGTGCATACAAGGAACCTGAATCAGTTGCATACCAAGCAAAAATTGATGTTGACCTCTCTTATGTACGGTGTATGCGCATCTTGCTCGAAGGCAAGGGCTATCCAATGTTCGCAACTCACGATCCACGCATGATTGAAATTGCAAAGTCATTGGTTGAAACTTCTAGCCGCTCAAAGGATTCCTTTGAATTCCAGATGCTGTACGGCATTCGTCCCGAAGAACAGCAACTGCTCGCGGCGTCCGGCTACCGCACTCGCATTTATGTTCCATACGGAGAAGATTGGTATGGGTACTTCATGCGTCGCCTTGCCGAACGTCCAGCGAATCTCATGTTTTTCGGCCGTTCACTCTTGAGCAAGAACTAAGGGGAGTTCACCATGGCAACTGTTGCAATTCTCGGCGCTGGCGTAATGGGAGAGGCTCTGCTCTCAGGACTTCGTCGCAGCAAAGACATCAATGACACGATTATTGTCGCAGAACGCCGCGCAGAACGCGCTGCTGAACTGATTGCGAAATACTCAATCGACGTTGTTGATAATCAAACTGCAGCAAAGACTGCAGATGTTCTTGTCTTAGTTGTTAAGCCGCAAGATATGTCAGG
>JBEGON010000158.1:0-9813 GCA_041181965.1 Actinomycetota bacterium | reverse complement strand
CATAAGCGCGAGAAGTCCGCTCACACTCATAGCAATCACAATGCGCTTCATGCATGCAGGTTACTGCGCTCGATGAAACTATGCTTAGAAACATGGATACCACTCCCCCTTGCCCTCTGTGCAATTGCGAATACACCTACGAAATGGGTGCACTTATCGTCTGCCCTGAATGCGCCCATGAATTCGAAGTAAATACAGCTGCTGCGGATTCCGAAATTCGCGAAGTGCGGGACTCGGTGGGAAATGTTTTGCAAGATGGAGACAACGTCACCATCATCAAAGACATCAAAGTAAAAGGGAGCCCGACTAGCATCAAAGTCGGCACCAAAGTTCGCAATATTCGGCTCATCGATCCTGTGAATGATCACGACATTGACGCCAAGGTTGACGGCTTTGGATCAATGCTTTTGAAATCCAGTGTTGTGAAGAAAGCTTAAGCCTTCAAACGCCAGACACCTTGTCCTGCATCAGAAAGTTTCACGGAAACCTTCGGACCTGCAGCTTCAGCGCCAAACAATGTTTCCGAGACTTCATATCCATACGGTGTGAGATCAATCTCAACATCACATGCATCGCTCGCAATCATGACAAGAATGGCAGCATCCGCAGTTTCGCGAAGATATGCAACGTAGTTTTCTTGCGCTGCAATCCAGCGAAGTCCACCATGCGTCAATGCAGGTTCATTCCGACGAAGGGCAACAAGATTCTTCACATCGTCGCGGAATTCGACATCCCACGCACTTCGATCTTCCCAGTTAATGGTGCGACGTGCATCGTGACCACCAGAGCCTTCGAGACCGATTTCATCGCCCATATAAATCGATGGAACGCCAACGAAAGTCAGCAGCATTGTCATTGACGCAAGATGACGACGACGATCACCAGCAACAATCGTGCGGAATCGCGGGGTGTCATGTGAGTCAAGCAAAATCATTGATGCCACTAAAGCGCGCCAGGGCATTGCCCCACTGAATGAACGAATGGTGCTGACAAATTGCGTACCGGTGATCATCGGCGCATCAACAGGCAATCCCTGGAAACCACCACTGAGCTTTGCGTTGCGATTCATCCACGAAGTGAGTGGCTGCATAAACCCCTGGTAATTCATCGTTCCATGCCAACCAGCACCTGCTAGGTCATAGGCAACGAAATCACCGTTTTCGGCAACGAGCCACGCATCCGGTGCCACTTCATCCATTGCGCGACGAACACCGTGCATCACTTTGTCGTGGAGATTGATTTCACCCAAGCGACCTGTCATGTTGCCGACATCAATACGCCAACCGGACATTCCATACGGTTCAGTCACCCATTTGCGAATGACCGAATCTTGACCATCGTAAAGGCGCTTACGAAGTTCATGCGATGAGAAATTGAATTTTGGAAGTGACTTGTGACCCCACCATGATTCATAGCCGCATTCGAATTTGTCGGTCCAGTAAAAGAAGCCATGTTCGTCTGAACTTGGGTCATCGAGTGCGAGCTTGAACCAGTCGTGTCCAACACCACAGTGATTGGTGGTCAAATCTCCGACAAGACGAATCCCCTTGCTATCTGCTGATTTGCGCAAGCTGTACCACGCTTCATCACCGCCAAGAATTGGGTCAACATGGTCAAAACTCGATGCGTCGTAACGGTGATTTGAGAGAGCAGGAAAAACTGGAGTGAAATAAATGCCATTGATACCAAGATCGTCGAGGTAATCAAGTTTCTGTTCGACGCCGAGTAAATCGCCACCACATAAATCTAAGGAACCAAGTTCTTCAGAAGAGATTGCAGTCTGCGCCCAATCGGCATGAATTGCCCAGTCAGGAAGTTCTTTCGTTCCAGAAGTCGCAAATCGATCAGGGAAGATTTGGTAGAAGACGGACGAGTTGAGCCAACGCGGGTACGATGGGCGCGCGATGAGTTGAAAGTCGCCATTGCTATGGACGTTGTAATCGTGCAGTCCTTCGGCGTTCAGCCAGTCATACTTCTTGTAGCCAGAAAAAAGGAATCGATATGGCATGTGGCGGTTGGCGACAACGACAGCGACAGACCACCAGGACTCAACATCGTTCTCGCTCTCCTTCGACAGATGCGCAGTACGAGGTTCACCATCATCGTGGTAGCGCAAGACAGCGTGATCGAAGGTGTAACTATGTGGAACACGAACTCGAAATGTGACTTTCTCACCCAATTGAGGTGCGGAATTCGAGACGTACAGATCACTACCGTCGTGATGAGGTGTCAACATGAGTTTCCTTGCCGTAGGGAGCGTCAGAAGGTAGCAGCAGATTTCAGTGAGTGTGGCGATGCCTCAGTGTTGAGGTCGCAAATGAACTCGTGAGTCCTCAATGCCACGCAACGGCAGCAAGGTGACTCATAATCAGGTCATGACTGAAGGGCAAACAAGACGGTTCAAACGCTTCTTCATCATTCTTACTGTGCTCCTCGCAATCTACCTCCAAAACGGGATTCGACATCAGGCATACACAGGCACGCCTGACTGGATTGATGCGTGTGAACGGACGTATGTACATCCAGGAAGGGTTATCACGCGATCACAAGCTTTGTCTGCCAATTTGGTTGTTGTAGGCACGACACAAGTGTGGTTCAAGCGTTTGAATATTTGGGCGCACTCCCCTGAAATGGTTGGCGGATACGTTTCCTGCGGTGTTGTTGCCTATGTTGAATTCTCAGAAAATGAGTTTCGCGCGTACTCGCTCTCTGGCGGTGTGTGAAAGTGGGGCGGGTGGGGCTCGAACCCACGACCTGACAGATTATGAGTCTGCTGCTCTGACCAACTGAGCTACCGCCCCGTGCGTAGCACAAGTTTACGAGTTCTAACCATTCTGCCTGACAAGCCGCTGACTAACTGCGAACACGCCACGGATGGTGGATTATTAAGTTCTCTGAGTGCCCAATACTCATACACTCACTCGCGAAATAGCAGTCAAAGTTCCTCGGGTCATTGCCCTTTTTTGGTTAATCAAAATCCTCTCCACGAGTGTCGGTGAAAGTTTTGCTGACTACCTGAATGAAGATTTGGGATTAGGCCTCAACAAGACAGCGTTGCTTATGTCTGCATTGATGTGTGGCGCTCTTGTGATTCAAGTGTCACTCAAAAAATATGTGCCAGCCGTATATTGGTCGACAGTGGGAATGGTCAGCATTACCGGAACTCTGATTACTGACTACTTCACAGACGGACTAGAGATTCCGCTCATTACATCTGCAGCGGTTTTTAGCGTCGCACTTGCGGTGACTTTCGCAGCGTGGTGGAAGCAAGAAAAGACACTAGAGATGAAAGACATCAACAATCGATCTCGGGAAATCTTCTATTGGGTTGCCATTCTTTTCACTTTTGCACTTGGCACCGCAGTGGGAGATCTAGTTTCAGAAGAAATGGGATTGGGTTACGCCAAGACAGCGTTGCTTGCTGCCTCTCTCATCGCAGTTTTCACCGCATTGTGGCGAACACAACTTGTTAGCGGTGTTTTAGCGTTTTGGATGGCATACATCCTCACTCGACCACTCGGCGCCTCTATTGGTGACTTGCTGACTCAAGCACCCGAAGATGGTGGCTTGGGGATCAGCACGTCACTGGTTAGCCAGGTCTTCTTTGCTGCGATGCTCGCGTCAGTTGTTTATCTTTCTATCACGAAGATTGATCGCATCGAAAAATAATTGTGGGCGCAAGTTGTCTCTAACTCACGCCCACAGTTTTGAATGCTAATTAGCTGCTGAACCAAGAAGCTGTGTTATTTCATCTGTAACGTCAATCGCATCGGTTGGTGTGACAATCTTCTTGTCACCCATTTCCGTGCGTAGATAAGACGCCCATTCGGGAGTTTTTGAAATCTTTGCATTACTTGGGTTCAAGGATTTTGCGAATGAGATCAAATCAAAATCCATGCCTTTGAGGGTGTCCCCTTCGAGCCACACTCGCAACTTGAATATCTTGCCCTGAAGTGCCTGTTTATAACCTGCAGCAACATCTTCGCCTTGCCCCAATCCAGCAAGCGCGCTAAAAAACGAATCTGACGTGACATTCGCAAATTTAGTTCCGTCAATAGTGATGATGAACTTATCCATGTTGCCTTCGCTGCCATCACCAGAAATTGTCGAAGCCTCGCGCAGTCCGTTTACGAGCGTTGATTGCAATTTTGACGTCAACGAATCATTCGAAGAGTTTTGCGCCGAAGCAACATTCTCGTAAAGGGTTCCTAGTGGGGTTCCCTCAGCAAGCGAAACTTTGATCATCTTGCCATCGATCATGTCACCTATAAAGCTAAATCCGAGTGACTGCACGGCACGGAATTGCTGCAGAGCTTCGTCAATTTGTGCTTGAGTGACAATCTGCGGAGTTGCTGCTGACAAATTCGCCAGTGAAATTTGTGAATAGATAGCACGATCAACTATTCCGAATTGAAGAAGACTTTGTCCACCGTAACCTAGAGAAAGCCACGAATTGTCATCTACACCTTCAGAACCACGATGACCTTGTAGTCGAACATTCATGGAATTCAACGCTGTAATCGCGTCCGCTACGGTCTTGACACCCGGCAAACCGCCTGCAGCGATCTGCGCATCTGTAACTCCCGCAGTACTAAAAAGTTCTGGAGTGACTACTGCAGACAGTGTCGTATCTGAGTCAACGAGAGTTGCCCAATTCGTAATCGCTCGATAGAGACGAACTTCTGGTCGCGCGGCAAAAGCTTGGTATCCAAAGAACAGGGCGATGAGTACACCGCCAACGGTCCATTTGACCCATCGACGCTTTCGAGGAGCTGTTACGGATTCTTCGAGATTGATCGGCTCGTCAACTGGAGCATCGAATGATTCAACATCGGACATGTTTCCCCCTGTAATGATTACGTAGGCGCAAAGTAGACGAAAACAGGAGTGGGTGCAAGGAAATCCTCGCACCCACTCCTCTCTTTTTGCTCAATAAATTAGCTGCGAGCTTTCGCGATGGCACGCATTAACTGGTAACCAACAACTGCGATCACAGTTCCGTTGACGATACCTGTGAAGGTGAAGTCGCCAGCAGTGAAAGAGATGTCTGCAATACCAACAACCAAAGTGATACCGACGATCACGAGATTTACGGTGTCACTGAAATCGACTTTGTTTTCGACCCAAATCTTTGCGCCGAGAACACCGATCATGCCGAAGAGCACTGTGCCAGCGCCACCGAGAATTCCGGTTGGAACTGATGACAACACTGCACCGAGCTTTGGTGACATTGAAAGCACAATCGCACCAACACCAGCCACGGCATACGCAGCGGTTGAGTAAATACGCGTTGCTGCCATTACGCCGATGTTCTCTGCGTATGTGGTTGTGCCGGAACCGCCACCAAGACCCGCGAGAGTTGTAGCAACACCGTCAGCCATCAGCGCTTTGCCGATTACTGGATCGAGATCATCACCGGTCATGTTTGCCACAGCCTTAACGTGACCGACGTTTTCTGCGATCAATACGAGAACAACTGGCAAGAACAAAATGATGGCGCTTGAACTAAACGAAGGCGCGGTGAAAGTTGGAGTGCCAAACCATGCCGCACCTGAAATCGCATTTGATGCATCCGTTGAAATCAAACCCGTCAATGCTGCAAATACATAACCCACAACAAGACCGAGAACGATTGAAAGACGAGCAATGAATCCACGGAAAACGACGGCAATCAACAAGATTGAAACCAAAGTGATGATGCCAAGTTTTGGATCTGCAGCAAGTTCACCCTTGGCAACACCTGCAAGGTTCAAACCGATGATTGTCACGATAGAACCAGTGACGACTGGCGGCATGATGGCTTCGATCCACTTGATGCCTGCCTGCTGAACAATCAAACCAACGATTGCCAACACAACACCGGTTGCAACAATGCCACCGAGTGCGCTTGCGATATCAGTACCGCCAGCTTTTGCAGCTGCGATTGGACCGAGGAACGCAAAAGATGAACCAAGGTACGAGGGCACGCGATTGTTGGTGAACAACACGAAGAGCAAAGTGCCGATACCTGAAAAGAGCAATGTGGTTGATGGCGAGAAGCCAGTGATGATGGGCACCAAGAAGGTGGCACCAAACATTGCAGCGATGTGCTGCAAACCGATGCCGATCGTGCGAGGCCATGAAAGACGTTCGCCTGGAGCCACTACTTCACCTGGAGTGACAGTGCGACCGTCACCATGAAGAGTCCATGAAAACATTCAGATTCCTATCAAATAGATGTATCTCACATTGAAGACACGGCGTGAAGATTAGGCACGAATGTGCAGATAATTTTGGACATCGAACGCGAGTCTGATGACTACTACGGGGCGTAGCCGAACGGTCACAGACAGTGGAAAAGGTCGAGGTGGGAAATCCATGCGGACTCCCCACCTCCCACTGCTACTTCTTCGGAGACTTGGCGTAGCCAGTCTTCTTGCGGTTCATCGAACCTGGCTTATGGAATCCAGGTCCGGTTGGTGCTGACTTTTGTCGAGCTTCCAGAGCCGCCGTAACTTTTCGCAGATATTTCATGTGATCTCTCCCATGTGGATCGATACCTTCGTGCGAACCTCCTTTTGGGTACGCCAAAGGCAGCGATGCGCGATTTGCGCAGTGTCTCCACTCGGGATGCGTTAATTCACAGCTACTCCTGCTCACGAATATGGGCACTCTAAACCTCAGCACTGACACATACGATTGCGAAGTGACCGAATCCAAAGCTTCCGATGCTGCAGGCAGCCAACTTCTCGGGCATATGCGCTGGGCAAATCAAGTTCTTGTCGACAAACTCTCCACGCTGCCTGACGCCGCCCTTCAAACGCACGCCAATTACGACGAGTGGACGGTAGCAAGAATCGCTCACCATCTCGTGGGAGTCTCTAATCGACTCGAAGCGCGACTCAAAGAACAGCCGATGCCAGCCGAAATTGACGTTCCAGTTGCAGCGAGTGATTTCATTGCGATGGCTCAGTGTTGTTTAGCGAGCGATACTGCAATCATTGAAATTGCGGGTCAAGCGGATCGGCTTGTGACTTTCGATCTTTTCGGAAATCAGCAAACTCAACTTCGCTCAGTCCTTATCGCCCAAGCAGTGCATCACGCCCAGGAACATCGCGTGCAAATTGCTGGAGTGCTTGCCTCACATGGACACAACATCATCAACTTGGATGAATTGAGTTTGTGGTTTTACAACAAAGTTTTGAAGTAATTACGCGTTGACTGGCGCTTCGCTGGCTGGCTTTACAACCTTTTTGTCGCCACGAAGTTTGTGACGGTAACGAAGTGAAACAACCGCCACGAAGCTAATCCACGCAAACATTTCAACTGGGTTGATAGTGCCACGGAACGCTAAAAATCCTTTGAGCACTGACCCAATGACGCCCTCAGGGTCAATGATTGCAGTTGTATCAATGATGGGATCTTCGCCGAATGGAATCAGGCCCACTTCTTGAAGTTCATGCAAGCCATACGCGAGAACACCAGCAGCAACCACAATCAACATCGCACCGATGGTTGAGAAAACTTTTCCGAGATTGAGTTTGAGAACGCCTTTGAAAACAAAGTAACCCGTCACAATCGAAACGACCAGCCCAAGAACAAGTCCCAAGAAAGAACTCGATAGCGAACCGGAAACTTGCACTGCGGACACCATGAAGACTGCAGTTTCAAGACCTTCGCGAACAACAGCGAAGAAAGCAACACCTACGAGAGCAAACTGACTGCCGAGCAGTGCTGCATCAAGTTTGTCATGCAATTCATTTTTCAGATTGCGTGCGTGTGCCGCCATCCAAAAAGTTAGCCATGTAATCAATCCGGCTGCCGCGAGTGATGTCATTCCAGCGAAGGTTTGTTCTGCTTTCTCTGGCAATTCGTTGCTCGTCAAAGCTAAGAGCCCAGCCGCAGCGAATGACACAAAGACTGCCGCAGCAACACCGGCCCAAATACGAGAGATGTGTGAACGCAAATCACGCTTCACCAAGTACGCAATGAGAATTGCGATGATGAGCGCAGCTTCGAGACCCTCACGGAGTCCGATGAGCAAACTTGAGATCACTTGAGTCACTTTCTGGGCTAGTTAGGTAAACCTAACCTAAAAAGCCATGTGGGCGCAAATTTAAGCAACCGAACGGTTACTTAAATGCGCTTGACGCTCGTAAAGCCAGCAAAATCTCGCAGAATCCCCTCTAGACGCTTGGTACAGTTCTCCCACATTTGCCTGAACATATGGCATTCCCCGGGAGGATCTCATGCGCCATTTGCGCACACTCATCGTTGCACTCAGCACCATCATCGCAGTTCTTGGTACTGCAATCGTCGGTGCTGCACCGGCAAATGCGGCGATCGGCACCAGTTACAACGTGTGGAATGTGCGGCGCAACGCAGACTCAAATCGCATCTTGCACCTAGGTGCTTGGGCAAGCGGAAGTTTGACTGTGACTGCAAATGTGAAAGCATCTCGACTCGCGACACTTGCCACTGGCGATGTTGTTGAAATTCGTCTTGAAACACCAGGTGGCGTGTTTCGAGAGATTCACACGTCAGGTGGATTTACTACCAATGTCGTTGGGCATGGCCTCTCGGGCATGAACGAATCCACCACTCTCAAAGTGGCCGAGCCATTGGCGACGTACAACATCACATTTTCAGGCGAAATTAGTGCTGCATCTACCGGCGACGTCACAGTCACTCCAGTGCTTTACGTGAACAATGTTCGTTCTGGAAATGCAGTCACTACAGATTTCGATTTCGCTGTCGGACAATGGAGTGCGCAGGCGACTCTGGTCTACACAACTGACACTTACACAGTGACTGCGAATGACTTCGTCGTCACTACTACAACCAGCATCTGTGCGGATCTCTCTGCAGTTTCGGCGGGACAAGCCCTCACTGCCACTGGCACCATCAAGAAGGACTCGACCGCTACTGGTGGAGCTTCAACCGCTACCTATATCCAAGACGGCGTGACCAGCGCAGCCACGATTACGAATCCAAAACCTACGAAGTCACTCGTCGCATCTTTGGTCAATCAGTACATGTACTCATCTGGCGATGAAGGAAAAGTTCTGAGCTGGGCAAACGACAAAGCAATTAAAGCCGCTGGAACAGACGTTGCAGGAAGTTGCTTTAACCATGCCGCAACAGAAAACACTTCTGGACTCAACATATGGCTCACTGGCTTGGATACGTACGTCAAGCAAGTCTCCATGATGTACAACGTAAGCCTGATGTGTGACGTTGTGGATCAAGCAACTAGCCGCCCTACAACCTCTTCGCGAAACATCTTGATGCAGCAGGCAACACAGGCTTGCTACACAGAATCAATCCAGGTTGGAAAGACTTATGACGTCAGATTCAAAATCTTCCTCACCAACGGGCAAACACTGATTGATTCGTGGACCCGGACCTGGACTCCGACAGAACCGGCGGACATCACTCCGCCAGTTCTGACCGGCACAGCACCTGACGCGGCCAAATACGAATCCGTTGACAACTCAACAAACGCAATTGTCTTGGGAAGTCTTGGAACTGTCACTGGCAACGATGGCAACGCGGGACAGCTTGTTGTGACTCGCCAGAGCGACACCACGATGCGCATCTCACAATGGGGACCAACCGGCGGTATCGCAATCGGCACTGGCAACTACATCGATTTCACCGCACCTCGAACAGATGCTTTCCGCAGCGGCGAAGCACCTTGGTATGGGAACTCACGCACTCAAGTTTCCTGGTACGGCAACTTTGATAAGTGGGTCTATTCACAGTCAGACGCTGAGAATCTTGAATTTGTTGTCGGCACGACCACTTCAAATACAGCAACACATGCAACACTGA
>JBEGON010000157.1:0-5212 GCA_041181965.1 Actinomycetota bacterium | reverse complement strand
CCAAGCGACAGGTGAATAACGCGCGCGGTCAATAGGTCCGTCAATGTTTTTGCCCGTTGCTACATCCATGATGTAGAGGGATGCTTCTTCGCTACCACCCACACTGAGTTGGTATGCAAGCAGATTTCCTTCTTTTGAAGGTTGCCATGAATCAAGAGTGGTTGTGCCAGATGGATCCAGTGCCACGGGGTTGATCAATAAATGTTCGACACCATCAGGATCGATTGTGAAAAGTGATGCCATTTCTTCGCCTGGCATGCGACGCATGAAGAATTGTCGATCGCCGCGCCACGATGGAACTGACACCATGCCGCCGCCAAGTAGTTGTGCGACGCGCTCTGACCAGTGGTGATGCGTTGTCCAGGTTGTGCGTTCAGCTTCGAAAAGTTCGTTCTGTGCCTTCGACCATGCGATGGTCTCGTCACTCGCTGCGTCTTCAAGCCAACGGTAGGGATCTGCCACTTCGCGACCATGAATAGTCTCAATCAGGTCAAGGCGAGGGGTGCGGGGGTAGTCACGGTGAGTCACAAGCGTGAGACTACGGGCAGGGCTTTACGCTCCCGCCGCGTGTGGGGCTGAACCTGCCTGACGAGGAGAGATTGTGACTGCAGCTGAATTTGTGTGGACCGCGCCGAGTGGTGAGGTCATCGAATTGGCCACAGCTTTTGGTGTTGCTACCGAATACTGGGATCAAACTGGCAAGCACGTTCAGATTTCTGCCCAAACTCTCGAAAAAGTTTTGCAGGCGCTCGGCGTTGATGTGACGACGGCTAAGGGTCGTGCCGCAGCCTGGGACCGCGCCAACAATGACGCGTGGCGCCGCATGTTGCCACCGGTTGTAGTGGCGCGACAGGGCGAAGAAAAACATTTCCACGTTCATGTTCCCGACGGGTCTCCAGTTGTTGTGTGGGCAGACCTTGAAGGCGGCGGTCGTGAGCCGTTGAGCCAAGTGGATCGTTGGTTGCCTCCGCGCATGATTGATGACGAACTTGTCGGTGAAGCGACCTTCCGCATTCCACAAGACATTGCGCTTGGTTGGCACACAATCCAAGCCACCTGTGAAATTGGTGGAAAAACCAAAGTTGCTACCTGCATTTTGGTTGTGACTCCGCGCTATCTCGAACTTCCACCAGCAATGCGCGATCGCCGCACGTGGGGCTTGATGTCGCAGTTGTATGCAACTCGCTCTGAACAGTCGTGGGGACTTGGTGACTTGCGCGACTTGGCGTCAATTGCATCGTGGGGCGGAAAGCAAGGCGCTGGATTTGTTTTGGTCAATCCAATGCATGCTGCAGAAGTTTCACCACCAATGGCACCTTCACCATACTTGCCAGCAACTCGTCGTTTCTTCAATCCAATTTATTTGCATATTGAAGACATTCCTGAATACGCAAAAATCAGCGGAAAAGGTCGTCGCAAAATTGAAGAGCTTGGCAACGAATTGAAGAAACTCAACCGCACTCCACATTTGTTGGAACGCGATCCTGTGTGGGCGGCGAAGAAAAAAGCACTTGAAATATTGCTTGAAGAAAAACTCTCATCGTCACGTCAAACTTCTTTTGATGCATATGTTGAACGTGAAGGCGAAGGTCTCGAACTTTTCGCAACCTGGTGTGCGTTTGCCGAAGAGTGGGGAATCGGAACGGGCGAATGGCCCGAAGGCGTTCGTCATCCGCAAGGCGCCGAAGTTGCGAAGTACAAGAAAAAGTTTGCCGAGCGCATTGATTTCTACACAAAATTGCAGTGGCTACTCGACGAACAATTCGCTGGTGCCCAAACTGCAGCAAAAGCTGCTGGAATGGCGGCCGGTGTAGTTCATGACTTGGCAGTGGGTGTCCATCCTGAAGGTTCTGACGCATGGGCATTGCAAGATGTTCTTGCGCGCAATGTGTCTGTGGGTGCACCACCTGACATGTTCAACCAGCTTGGACAAGATTGGTCGCAACCACCATGGCGTCCAGACGCTTTGTTTGAAGCTGGTTATGAGCCATACCGCGACATGTTGCGCACCATCTTGCGTCACTCTGGTGGCATCCGCGTTGACCATGCACTCGGTCTCTTTCGTTTGTGGTGGATTCCAAACGGACTTGGTGCCGCAAATGGCACGTTCGTTAAGTATGACCATGAAGCGCTCGTTGGCATTCTTGCTCTCGAAGCGCAACGCGCTGGCGCATTTGTTGTCGGTGAAGATCTCGGCACTGTTGAGCCGTGGATTCAGTCGTATTTGGCTGACCGCGGAATTGCTGGCACCTCAATTCTCTGGTTTGAAAGTGATTCAGACGGTGGTCCACTCGCACCAGAAAAATGGCGTGCCAATTGCCTTGGCACAGTGACTGTTCACGACATTCCACCGACCGCAGGCTTTATTGACGGCGAACATATTCGTATGCGCGATGACCTGGGATTGCTCACGACAGATGTTGAAGTGGAATGGGCCAACCACCGTCGTGGCTTGGCGCAATGGGATGCACTACTTCGCAGCCGCGGATTCTTGGATGAAACTGCATGGAGTCGTCCAGTCTCGACTCAGCAAATGGTCGAAGGTTTCCATCGCGTTTTGGCACATACACCGTGTCGTTTGGTGGCGATTGCAGTTCCAGACTTAGTGGGCGACCATCGCGCGCAGAATCAGCCTGGCACTGATCAGGAATATCCAAACTGGCGCGTGCCAACCTGCACCGAAGATGGCACTCCACTTCTCATCGAAGATTTGAGTTCGGTTCCTGCTTTGGCAGAACGAGCGCAACGGTTGATTGCCGCGGTGACTCACCGCCGTCACTGGTAGGCGACGGGTTAGCATTTGAACATGCGTACAAACAAACTCTTCACATCAGTAGCGATTGCAGCATCAATTGTTCTCGCGCAAGCTGCTCCCGCTCTTGCCTATTCAAACGATGCTGGCGAAGAAGCTGGTCAAGGTATGAGTATTCTCGAAACTTTGTCATGGTTTGTTTTCGCCCCTGCAGCGATCTGGGCTGTTTCGTGGTTCCTGTGGTCACTGCCACAGTGGCGTCGGACTTCAGCGCCAACCACTGGCGACAAGTGGGATCCCAAGCCAAGCAACAGCTTGACGAAATAAGAGACATGAAAAAGAGGGCCGGATTTCTCCGGCCCTCTTTTTTGTTTGCGTTTTATGCGTCTGCTTTTTGTGCTCGCAGCGCGCGAACGATTGAGTCGCGACCGTCTTTGAGGATGCGCTGGCAACCAAATGGAATCTCGGCGGTGTCGACATACTTCGTGATCTTGTCGACAGTTTCCTGCGAGATGTGAATCGCTGGGAAGAGTCCACCAGAAATTGTTTGTGCAACTTCGTTTGAGAAATCTGCCCAAATGCGAGGAAGTTCTTCAAAGTAAGGATCGATGTAATCCTTGAGAAGTTCACGTTGATCGAAGGACATAAATCCACCAACGGTCGCGCCGAGAATTTCGTTGGAAAGTTCACCTGAGAAGATAGCCTTCCATGCTGCATCTTTGGCGGCCTTAGTTGGAATCGAGGCACGGGCTGCTGCTGCAGATCGTTGACCCGCGGCAGATTTGTCTGCGGCTTCTTCCTTAGCAATTTCTGCTTCACCGATGATGCCGAGTGATGCGAGACGCACGATGAGCATCCAGCGGAAATCGGTATCCACTTCCACACCATCAATCGTCGTGGTTCCGGCGAGCAAGCCTTTGACAACGTCAATTTGTTCTGGTGTGCGAGCGATTGCTACGAAGTTCTTTGCAGCTGCAAACTGAACGTCACTACCGACAGCAAAAGTGCGGGTCCATGACAAATATGCATCTGCAAGGTTGACCATGTGTTGCTCAACCTTCTGAGGCGCACCGAAGTTTTGGCCAGCTGCACGTGCTTGCATCAGAACACGTTGAACAATCGGAATGAATGTTTCGTGTGGCAATGCAGACTTCAACAATTCGATGAAATCAGTTGTGCTCATTTCTGCATCGCGATTCATGTCCCACGCAGTGGTGAGCAAGAGCGCACGTTGCAGTGAATCTGGAAGCGTTGAAAGATGTGACACGAGTGTCTTCATTGACTTTGCATCAACTCGAGTTTTCGCGTAGGTCCAGTCTTCATCATTGAGAAGAACCAAGTCAGGTTGCTTCTTGCCGACGAGTTCAGCAACAGTCGTGCGTTCACCGTCAACATCGAGTTCGACGCGATCAACACGTTCGAGAACATTGCCATTCAAGTTATAAAGACCAATCACCATGCGGTGCTTGCGCATGACTACGGGAAGACCGGCAGGTTCCAATGGTGGCGTCTGAACAATTTCAAACTTGGTGTAGTTGCCATTGGCATCAACTTCGCTGACTGGGGCGAGTGTGTTGACACCGGATGTCTTCAACCAGGTTTCGGTAAATGATGACAAGTCACGACCACTAACTTGTTCCAAACAGGTGAGCAAATCAGCAAGTTCGGTGTTGCCCCATGCGTGACGGTTCAGGTACAGCGTCACGCCAGCGAGGAAGTCTTTTTCACCAACAAAAGCCACCAGCTGACGAAGCGTCGATGCGCCCTTTGCATAGGAGATGCCATCGAAGTTCACTTCAACAGTGTCAAGGTCAATCATGTCTGTGCTGATTGGGTGTGTGCCAGACAACTGGTCTTCTCGGTAAGCCCACAACTTGCGGTCCACCAAGAATGATGTCCATGCCTCTTTGTAGCGAGTGCCAGTTTGGTTTGCCCAGTAGGAAGCCCATTCAGCGAACGATTCGTTGAGCCACAAGTCATCCCACCACTTCATGGTGACGAGATTTCCAAACCACATGTGCGCCATTTCGTGCAAGATGATGTTGCTACGGAATTCGCGTTCGTGTTCGGTGGCACGTGAACGGTAGATGACGCCTTCGTAGAAAGTGACACATCCTGCGTTTTCCATTGCGCCAGCGTTGAATTCTGGAACGATGATTTGATCATATTTAGCAAATGGATAACCAACGCCGAATTCACGTTCGAATGTCTCGAAACCTTGTTTGGTCAAGAGGAACATGTCTTCAGGCTCAAGGAATTCTGACATCGACTGACGGCAGTAGAGACCGAGTGGGTAGGTGCCAAAGTCGCCGGAGTACCAGTCGGTGACGCCGTAGTAATTGCCTGCAACAAATGCGGTGATGTACGTCGACATTTTTTCGGTGCGCGCAAATGTGTGGCGCTTGTTTGGTCCAATGTCCGTAACTTCAGCGAATGTGTTGCTGAAAACTTTCCAACCCG
>JBEGON010000156.1:0-4890 GCA_041181965.1 Actinomycetota bacterium | reverse complement strand
GAAAGTGAACGAGCTGCCTGTCGCTCCGACCGCACTCGTCGCGAATCTCCCGTACAACGTTTCGGTGCCAGTGCTCTTGCACATGTTCCATACATTTCCATCAATCAAGACTGCATTGGTGATGGTGCAAGCAGAAGTAGCAGACCGTTTGGCAGCGGCTCCTGGCTCACGCATCTATGGTGTTCCAAGCGTGAAGGCTCGCTGGTTTGGTGATGTGAAAAAAGCTGCCACTATCGGGAGAAATGTTTTCTGGCCAGCGCCCAATGTTGATTCTGCGTTGGTGCGCATCGATCGCTACGAGACACCGCTGGCTGATGTCGATGTGAAAAAGTTATTTGCGTCCATTGATGCCGCATTTAGTCAACGCCGCAAAATGCTTCGCAGTGCCCTGTCATCCTGGGCAGGAAGTAATCAGCGAGCTGAAGAGATTCTTATTGCAGCGGGAATTGATCCGACTCTGCGCGGAGAACAACTTGATATTCATGATTTCGTTCGCCTGACGAAAGCAGAGCAAAACCATGCCTAAACTCAAGCGCGTAGTAGTGGCAGCGCCCGCAAAAATCAATGTGTCTTTACAGGTTGGACCTTTACAGTCTGATGGTTTTCATCCCGTCGAAACTGTGTATCAAGCAGTTGATTTGTTTGATGATGTGATTGCGAGTGTGGGCTCGGGTATCACATTGACAGTTGAAGGTGCATATGCAGATCAGGTTGGTCCGGTGGAGAAAAACCTGGCCTATCGCGCAGCGACATTGCTCGCAGCTTCTGCTGGCATCGATGCCAACGTACATCTGCACATTGTGAAAAGAATTCCCGTTGCAGGGGGAATGGCTGGTGGCTCCGCTGATGCTGCAGGTGCATTGATTGCATGCGATGCATTGTGGGGATTGCAGACCCCGCGCGAAAAACTTCTCGAACTTGCAGCCACACTCGGCAGCGACATTCCTTTCAGTGTGGTGGGGGGCACTGCGATAGGTCGTGGTCGTGGCGAACAGCTGACCACAGTTCTCACCCGCGGCGATTTTCACTGGGTATTCGCTGCGAGTGATGCAGGACTTTCAACTCCTGAGGTTTATCGCGCATTTGATGCAGCGAATGACAATGCGCAACAGCCGGCAGTCAGCGAAGAATTACTTGCAGCGCTCGTGCAAGGTGACGTGAAAGCAGTCGGAAATTTGTTGAGCAACAACTTGCAAGAGCCTGCGTTTTCATTGCGTGGAAGTTTGCGTCGGGTGATTACTGCAGGAATGCAAGCGGGAGCTCTAGGTGGAATCGTTTCAGGTAGCGGTCCAACTTGCGCTTTCTTGGCAAAGTCAGAAGACCACGCGACGTCACTTGCAGTAGAACTATCTGCAAGTGGTGTGGTTTCACGCACTTTCACTGCACGCGGGCCAGTGAAAGGCGCCGCAGTTATTTCTGTGGAATAGCTATTCCGCGACTTTTCCGTCAAACGGTTTGATGAGTTGACGCAAAATATCTGCGAGTTGATTTCGTTCTACCGAAGATAGAGCAGACAGAATTTCATGTTCGCGTACGAGTAGATCGCTCAATGCAGCATCGACTCGGTTGAGACCCTCAGCTGTAAGAACCACCAAAACACCGCGACCATCTGCTGGATCTGGCTGACGTGTCACAAGTCGGCTCGTCGAAAGGCGGTCAATGCGATTGGTCATCGTGCCGCTCGTCACCATCGTCTGGCGCATTAAGTCACCTGCAGAGAGCGAGAACGGCGAACCTGCACGTCGCAGAGCCGCAAGCACATCGAATTCCCACGATTCCAAATCGTGTGCCTCAAACGCCTGTGCTCGCGCTCTGTCGAGGTGATGTGCCAGACGAGTGACACGACTCAAAACTGCTAACGGACCCACATCAAGGTCAGGTCGTTGAGATTGCCAGGCGGCGACAATCTCATCGACTTCATCATGCGGGTTGGTCATAGCTCTTCGCCTACGCCAGTGGACGAATCATCAAGTCCGCGAGCGGCAGACGTTGACGGTCAGCAACTTCGCGGGCGTGCAAAACTTCTTCGAGAAGTTCTGCCGGTGCAATTTTGCCAACGGCCAAAATGGTGAGCGGCTCAACAGCGTCACCGAGATTAAGAAACACTTTCACAGCATCGCGATCAAAACCTGCCATGGTGTGAACGTGGTAGCCGCGCGCATGAGCTTCGACGGTCAACAGTGATGCTGCGAGACCCGCGTCATAGTGTGCCCAGCGACGTGGTTTTCCTTCGGCGTCGACCGTCTCAACAGCAAGCAAAATCATTGCAGCAGCTCGGGGAGTCCATGCTTTGTTGAAGCCCGCGAGGCAGCCGTGCAATTGGCCGAAGAGTTCATCGCCACGATGCGCGACAGCAAAGCGCCAGGGTTGGTTGTTGCTTGCAGAAGGTGCCCAGCGTGCCGCTTCTAGAAGGCCGACAACATCGTCTTGTGAAATGACGGCAGTTTCGTCGAATGAGCGAGGGCTCCAGCGTTCTGCAATGAGGGAGTGGATTTCAGTTTGGGTCTGTGCTTTTTTTGACATATCAATTTTCTAATTCGTAGGAGTGAGTTTCAGTGGAAGTCCTAGAAGCCCGCGAGGTTTTGCATAGAGCGCATCTGCGATTTCTAGGAAAACTTTGCTGGCAGCAGCATCAGGTGAATCAACAACGAGCGGTTGACCATTGTCGCCGCCTTCGCGCAATGCCACATCGAATGGAATCTTTCCAAGCAATGGAATATCGGTTTCGAGTGCATCGCTCAATTGCGATGCAACCAGTTCGCCACCACCCTCGCCGAAGAGATTCATGGTCTCGCCACACTTTGAACATGTCACCGCGCTCATGTTTTCGATGACGCCAGCGACTCTTTGTTTGGTGAGTTGCGCCATCATGCCTGCACGCACGGCCACATCCGCTGCAGCAGTTTGTGGTGTGGTGACAACGACGAGCTGAGCAAGAGGGAGAAGTTGTGCCGTGGAAATAGCGATGTCACCCGTGCCCGGTGGAAGGTCGAGCAACAACACGTCAAGATCTCCCCAGTAGAAATCTGTGAGGAACTGCTCCAATACCTTGGCAAGCATTGGTCCACGGAAAGCAACTGGTTCTGGTTTACCACCAGGCTTAAATGCGAGCATTGACAAAGCCTTGACGCCATGTGCTTGCGGTGGCATTCGCAATTCATTGTCGATGATTGTTGCGAGATTAGTGAGACCGAGAATTCCTGGAATCGAGTGCCCGTATACGTCAGCGTCGATGATGCCGACACTCAAACCTTTTTGCGCGAAAGCAACCGCAAGATTCACGGTGACAGATGATTTGCCAACGCCGCCTTTTCCAGAGGCAATCGCATACACCTTTGTCGTCGTGGTCGGATCTGCAAACGGAATGGTTTTTTGTGGACCGCGGATTTTGGTTTTGAGTTCTGCAAGTTGGGATTCATTCATGACATCAAGCTCGACATCTACGGATTCGATGCCGGTGACGGAAAGAACTGCATCTCGCACTCGCGTTGAGATTGTGTCGCGCATTGGGCACGCTTTTGTGGTGAGGAAGATTCCAATGCTTGCCTTGGTGCCAGTGATTTCGACCGATTTCACCATGCCCAAATCAGTGATCGGGCGGTGGATTTCTGGATCATTAACGGTCGCTAAGACAGCTAGAACTTCTTCACGCAAGGCCATGAGCCAAGCCTAGAGTGCAATGCTTATTGCTGCTCGTCCGTCTCAACTTCTTCAGAAAGTGCAGCTGCGCGCTCTTCGAGATCACTCAACAAATCTCGAACTTCACCACGAATAAAGTCACGTGTCGCAACTTCACCGAGAGCAACACGAAGTGCAGCGATCTCGCGACTCAAGAACTCTGTTTCCGCCATCAAACGTTCAGTGCGTGCGCGATCATCTGCAATAGTGACGCGATCGCGGTCGGCCTGACGATTCTGCGCCAACAAAATCAATGGCGCTGCATACGAGGCTTGAAGTGATAGCAACAATGTCAAAAAGATAAATGGGTAAGAATCTGGACGCATATCTTCTGGCGCCCAGATATTCCATGCCACCCATCCAATGATGAAGACAGTCATGTACGCAATGAATCGCCAAGAACCAATGAAGCGCGCAATGCGTTCACTGAGTTTTCCGAAAGTGTCAGAGTCGTACGAAGGTCGCAAGCTGCGACGATTTACGAGTGGTGAATCAAGACGAGGTGCACGTGGACGGCGTTCTTCTTCACGAGCCATCAGATGCCTCCTCTCCGTCATTTTGTCGCCAGTCTTCAGGCAACATGTGGTCGACCAAGTCGTCGACCGTGACCGCACCAATCAAACGTCCCACTTCATCAACCACTGGAAGTGCCACAAGGTTGTAGGTCGCGAAATATCGCGCCACCGTAGCGAGGGTAGAAAGCGGACCGATTGGTTCGAGATCTTTATCAATCACCGCCGATACCAGCGTTGAAGGTGGTTCGCGCAGCAAACGTTGGATGTGTGCCACACCTAGGTATTTACCAGTCGGAGTTTCGAGTGGTGAACGGACGACATATACCTGTGATGCAAGGGCAGGCGAAATCTCTGGATTTCGCACGCGAGCAAGTGCTTCTGCAACTGTGGCGTCTGGCAGCAACATGACAGGTTCAGTTGTCATCATGCCACCGGCTGTGTAGTCGCCGTAAGAAACCAAGCGCTTGAGTTCTTCGGCGTCTTCTGGTTCCAAAGACTCAATAATTTCTTGTGCTGCGTCTTCTGGAAGTTCTTTCAACAAGTCGGCAGCGTCGTCAGTGTCCATTTCTTCAATAACATCAACAGCGCGATCAATACCAAGTTGCTGAACCAATTCCACACGAACGTCTTCTGCCAACTCTTCCAAAACGTCAGCAAGACGTTCGTCATCAAGTTCGCGAGCAACATCGAGACGACG
>JBEGON010000155.1:0-2760 GCA_041181965.1 Actinomycetota bacterium | reverse complement strand
CGAACCAAATATCGGCAAGCCTGAAGTTTCTTCTGTTGCAGGCAAAGTGGAATTTCGAGATGTGCAATTCAGTTACCCCGAAGGTGAATCGAATGCGGTTGACGGAGTGTCCTTCACGATTCAGCCAGGACAGATGGTGGCAGTGGCTGGACCCTCTGGTTGCGGCAAATCAACGCTTGCCAATTTGTTGATTGGTTTCTTGCGCCCAAGTTCTGGCTCGATTCTCATTGATGATGTTGACACATCCGCCCTTGACTATCGAAGTATCCGTTCTTTCATCTCTGTAGTGCCGCAAGAGTCCGTGATGTTTGAAGGTTCTGTGCGACAAAATGTCGCATACGGTCGCGAGAATGCGACGGATGAAGAAGTGCACGACGCACTGCGCGATGCAAATGCACTGGAGTTCGTCGAACAGTTGCCGGAAGGCATCAATACAGATATTGGTCCTCGAGGTTTCACTTTGTCAGGTGGCCAGAAACAACGCCTAGCAATCGCACGTGCAATCTTGCGAAATCCGCGCATTCTGGTTTTGGACGAGGCAACATCAGCCCTAGATTCCGAATCAGAATTTCTAGTTCAGCAGGCACTCAATCGGTTGATGCATGGCCGCACAACATTTGTCATTGCTCACCGACTCTCCACCATCAAGGATGCAGACTGCATTTATGTCATGGAATCTGGTCGAGTACTCGAGAGTGGAACTCATGAAGTTCTCCTTGCGCAATCAGGGCTTTACGCGCGATTGCATGCAACTGCGGTGGATTCCTAAACTCCTTGATGCGGCTCGGAGAGATCCTCGACTGCTTCACTCTTTTTTGGTGCTAGTTCTACGAGGTAAATAGCACCCAAAATCAGTATTGCACCAATCATGATCCGCAGTGTGATTTGGTCGCCCGCAAGTGCAACCCCGAAGATGCCTGCGAAGACTGGCTCGAAACTTAATACAACTGCAGCACGCGTTGGATCCATGTGTGACTGGGCCCAAGTCTGGATGAAGAAAGCAATGGCACTCGCAAAAACTGCGAGGAAGATGATGGAGAACCACACGTCACGATTGGGCGGCATGACAATGCCGTCTGTGAAGAGGCCGCAGACAAAGAAGCCGACCATCGTGGTGCCTACTTGCACGATTGCGATGCTGTAAGAAGTTTCGGGTGTCGCCCAGCGCGACAACCACATAATCTGGAAACTAAAGAACAAAGCGCCGAGGAGTGTCCATGCCTCGCCAACGCCAAATGACCAGCCCTTCAGTGAGATAAATCCAAGACCTACAGTCGCAAGTGCGACGCCAGCCCAACCTGACCAGTGAATCCGCATTTTGTAGACGATGCCGGCGGCAAGAGGTGTGAGGACGACAAACATCCCGGTGATGAATCCAGAAACTGATGCCGATGTGAAATAGAGGCCGTATGTCTGGGTGACGTATCCCAGAAAGAGTGCGATGCCGATGAAGAAGCCCTTGCGAAAAGTCGCTGCTGACATGCGTAGCGCTTGTGGTCGCATCAGCATCATTGCCGCGGTTGCCACCACAAATCGCCATCCCATAAACATCATCATCGGCATCGAATTGATTCCATCTTGCACAACGACGAAGGTGCTGCCCCAAATGGCAGTAGCAAAAATGAGAAGCCAAAACGCGAGCGGAGAGTGTTGCTTGGCCATGCGCGGACGCTAACAGGCTTGTCGTAGACAACATCGTCCGCATTTACCGAGTTAGCGGCTAGCCTTTTGCCACAGTCGAAGGAGAAACATGACGCAGACTTACGTCAAACGACCGGCAAGTGCTGGCACCAAGATTGCAACCGTGGTTTTGCTCGGGCTGGCGGCTTACTGTGCTTGGCAAATCCTCACCTTCAACACCGAGGGAGATGTCGTCAAAACGGCATGGACCCCGATCCTCGTGATCTTGATTGCACCCTTTGGACTGGGAGCTCTTATTGGTGCGTGGTTTGTGTGGCGAGCCGGAACCAGAGTGCGCGTTCAATCGCCCACATCTGAGTCGTCCTAGATTTCGCTCGTGAGCGAAGCCCCCGATGATCGTCGCGCTGAGGTGTTGGCGTTAGCCGAGCAGTATTCGAAACTGGCTGGCATCCCAAAACCAGAAATGGACGCACTTGTCGTTCAGGCACTCATCAAGATACTCACTGCTGCAAAACAACATTCTCCCTTTTGGGCACAGGTGCTAAAGAATGTCAACGTCAAGGGGACTACTCCTCAGCAGATCCTGCGCGCACTTCCGCAATTAAGTCGCACCGACATTCAGCGCAATTGGGATGACATGCAAATTCGCATCCAAGGTCCTGAATCGGATTACGTCATTTTGAAAACATCCGGTTCGACAGGTCAACCGATTCAAGTTTCAAAATATCGTCCGGAGTATTCAAAACTCATCGACGCATTCGCGGTCATGGAATTCGTGTGGTTCAAACGTAAACTCGAATGGAAGTTTGGCGCGTTCCGTTTACATGTCAAAGATTCCGACGCTATTCGTCTGGGGCCACCTATCGAATACCTTGGTCAAGCGGCAGTGGCCTTTCAACGCGAATCCACTCAACACACGCCAGTTGAATTTCTTGATGCCTTAGAACAACATCAACCGGATTACTTGTTGACGAACCCAGTCACGCTGAAACTCGTCGCGCAGGAGCAACTCAAACAACAGCGCAAAATCAAGCCAATGCAGCAGATTCTCACACTCGCAGATCGAGTGGATGATGAATTGCGCGCCCTAGTAAAAGAGGTCTTCGGCGCAGTCATTGT
>JBEGON010000154.1:0-9522 GCA_041181965.1 Actinomycetota bacterium | reverse complement strand
TCCTAGTAAGCGAATGTAAGTTGTCGTTTGTCTTCACCGGCAGCGTATGGATCTTCGCCAACTGGGAGTGGACCTTGCTTGATTGTCTTGGTAAAGAGACCAAATTCGATGACGGCTAGTACCGCATACAACGCTGTAAAACCGAGCATGGTGAACAAGACGCTTCCTGAGCTCACACCTGGAGATACGGCGTCGGCAACCTTCATTTCACCAAACACGATCCATGGTTGTCGACCCATTTCGGTGAAGATCCATCCAAACGAAATACCAATGAGTGGTGCGAAAGGCATAAACGTGGAGATCTTCGCAAACCACTTCGAAGTAGGAATGCGTCCTCCGCGAGTGACGTACAGAGAAATCAATGCCCACAACATCGCAAGCATTCCAAGACCGATCATCAATCGGAAAGACCAATACGTCGTTGGGATATTTGGTGCATACCATCCGACACCATACTTATCGGTGTATTCGGCTTGCAGATCATTAATGCCCTTTACTTCGCCATCAGTGGAACCGGTTGCGAGGAATGAAAGCAACCCAGGAACTTTGATAGACGTTACTTCTTTTGTGCCATCTAGCGTGCCAATGGTGAAAATAGAGAATCCGGCATTGGTTTCTGTGGAATACAAGCCTTCAGCGGCAGACATTTTCATCGGTTGTTGTTGCACCATGATTTTCGAATCAATGTCGCCTGTAATCGAAGTTGCTGCTCCAGCCACCAAAAGTGTCACTGCGCCAAGCTTCAAGGTTTTGCGCATCACATCCGGTGCATTGTTCTTCATCATCAAGATTGCACTAATGGCCATCACAAGAGTTCCCGATACCAGGAATGAAGTTGCCATGGTGTGTGCCCAGGCAATCACTGCGGTGTTTTGCGTAAGCACGTTGATGAAGTCAGTGAGTTCTGCGCGCTTGGTCATGTAGTTGTATTCGTAACCAACTGGATGTTGCATGAAGGCATTTGCAGCCAAGATGAAGTATGCCGAGAGCGCAGTTCCGAGCGATGCAAGCCAAATTGTGGCAAGATGCATTTTCTTCGAGAGTCGATCCCAGCCAAAAATCCACAAACCGAGGAAAGTTGACTCGAGAAAGAATGCGACTAAACCTTCCACTGCCAGTGGCGCACCAAAAATGTCACCGACAAAACGTGAATACGCGGACCAGTTCATTCCGAATTGGAATTCTTGAACAATGCCGGTCACAACACCCATAGCGAAGTTGATGAGGAACAACTTGCCGAAAAATTTTGTGGCACGAAGCCACCGTTCATCATTCGTTCGGTACCACGCAGTTTGCATGCCAGCCGTCATCCATGACAAGCCGAGTGTGATCGGAACGAAGAGGAAGTGGTAGACCGTGGTGATGCCGAATTGCCATCGTGCGAGATCTAAAGCACTCATTACTTCTCCTTGATTTGTGACTGAAGGGTGGCAGTCACGTTGCCGTTCAGTCTTGGGTCAAAAGTCCCAAATTCCGACTTTTCGCGCTATTTCCAGCTTGTCAGGAGAGAAACGATTCGGTCGTTGGCTTCACTTTCACCAATAGTGATGCGCAAGCCTTCAGGGAAAGGTCGAACGGCCACGCCAGCTTCTTCGCACGCAGCCCGAATGCGGTCAACATCAGAAGTTGGCAACCAAAAGAAGTTCGCATGCTGCGGTGGAATCTGCCAACCGGCTGCGCGAATTTTTTCGAGGACACGTTCGCGTTCAGCAACAATGTCATTGACGCGTGTGAGTAGTTCCGCTTCGGCAGCGGGCTGAAGAGAGGCGATTACTGCCGCTTGCGCAACACCCGACACACCAAATGGAATTGAAGTGCGACGAACATAGTCTGCAATATTTGGCTGGGCGATCACAAAACCAATCCGCAATCCAGCCAGACCATACGCTTTAGAAAAAGTTCGTAATACAGCAACGTTGCGATATTTCCGGAAGAGCTTCAAACCATCCGCGACATCTGTGTCACGAATGAATTCTCCATACGCTTCGTCAATCACAACGAGAATGTCACTTGGAACTTTGCTGAGAAAATCATCGAGCTCGTTGTGCATCACGGCGGTGCCGGTTGGATTGTTAGGTGTGCACACAAAAATCACACGGGTCTTTGGTGTGATTGCCTTAAGCATTGCATCGAAGTCGTGCCCAAAGTGATCATTCAGTGGAACTTGCACTGATTTGCCAGCGCAGATTTGAACCCAAATCGGATACGCCTCAAACGACCGCCATGCAAACATGACTTCTTCATCTGGCGCCACCATCGCTTCAATGATGTGACCCAACACCGCAACCGAACCAGTGCCAACACCAATGTTCTCCGCGTCCACTCGGTAACGCTCAGCAATCGTTGCAATCATCTGAGTATTCAAAGGATCGGGATATCGATTGACATCCAAGGCGGCTTGAGAAATCGCTTCGACCACAGAAGGCAACGGTGGATATGGATTTTCGTTGCTGCTGAGTTTGAAAACTTGAACGCCTTCGCGGGCAGCAAGTTTTTGCCCCGCCTTGTACGCAGGCAGAGTGGTGAGATCTTCGCGAGTTTGCGGTGAATTCATCAGTGGCTACTTAAAGTTCAATTGTGCGGCAAATTCTTTGCCAATCACTGACTTTGGATCAATGTCTTTTGTGAGCTGTTGCCATGGGATGCTCACTGCCGGCGTGCCTGATGCATAGGGGCCAACAACATAAGGATTGAACACAATCGAGATTCCTTCATCAGCAACAGACCAGCAGATGAAATCTGCCCATGAACTCAACTGATCCCACATTGTCTGTCGGTCATCGAGTGCTTCTTCGCCAACTTGCTCAATCAAAGTGTTGACAACCAAGTCAAGGAAATAGTCTTTGCGCTCGTGCAAGAGTTGAGACTCAATGTCGAGTTTTGCGCCAGTGCGCAAGTCATAGACCTCTGACCAAATTGATCCGTCTGAATGCGCTTGCGGATATGACTGTTCGAAATGCTCGATGTGAATGAACACCAGATTGGTTGAGCCAATTTCTTGAACACCAGAAAGCGTAGTGATACCGGGATACCAATCTGCACGTGCAGTCTTTGCGTAATCAGACTTCATGCGTTTCTTGAAATCATTGACCAGTGTCATTACTTCGGTGTTTAAATCGTTAACGATTTTTTCGAGACTAGCATTACCAGACTTCACTGTGCTGAATTCTGGATACGAAAACTCTTCCCAATATTTCGTTTTGGTGACAACACGATCAATGATGTTGAGCCAGCTCTTCTTTTCAATCGGAGGCGGACTGTAGGTTTCACTTGGCGTAGGCGTGGCGCTCGGACTCTGCGAGTTTGAAGGTGTGCTGGAATCAGTAGGAGAAGCACTCGTTGTTCCACATGCTGTGAGACTAAAAATCGCTAGAGCAGCAGCGACTAAGCGAATTTTCACTGTGGAACTCCCCAAGTAAATCGATGTGTGTGAATGTCAGTATAGGGAAAGGCGTCGACAGAACGGATTCCTGGAATCGTTCGAATCTGATGTTGTACTAGCGAGGCGAAAATCTCACGGGTTTCGCACACGATTTCACACATCAGGTCATATCCCCCCACCGTAAGGACCATGTAGACAATATTGGGGATTTTGCCAAGTTCGTCTGCTACTCGACGTGGATCGCCATCAACGCGAATCGCAAGAATCGCCGATTCTGTGTGCCCCAGTGCAATTGGGTCAGTCACCGCAACGATTTGCACAACGCCACGATCACGCAATCGTTGAATGCGCGCTCTCACTGCGGGTGCGGTAAGTCCCACTTCTTCACCCATTTCAGAATATGCCGCACGGCCATTCCGCTGAAGTGCACGCAGTAATTGCTTGTCAATGTCGTCGAGTTCGACTCTGTTGCTCATCCAACAAGCTCTTCACATGCGGCATAAAACAGTTCCGTATGCCGATCGACATCGGATTCCTTGGTGTCACGACACATCAACGCCATGTTATGAAATGGCGTGATGAGTAATCCACGATTCGCTGTGTAAAGATGGAAATACTCCTCCAGCTCTTCGTCTGCGGCACCGGCCGATTCAGTTCCGGTATTTGGCGCAGGATTCGCAAAACGGTATTCCGCACGTGCGCCGAGTTGAGTGCAGGACCAAGGAAGTTCAAACGCAGTGATCGTTCTTTCAACCCCTTCGCGGAATTTCGTCGCCAATTCGATCATTCGCGGCCACGTTTCATCAGTCAATACGTGATGCAAGGTTGCATTCATTGCAGCAACTGACAATGCATTTCCGGCGAGTGTTCCACCAACACCGCCAACATCAACGATGTCTGCATCAGTATGCGCACCAATACGTTTCGCAACTTCTTGAGTTATTCCATAAGCGCCAGATGGGATGCCACCGCCGATTGCTTTGCCAATGATAAAAATATCCGGTCGCAAATTCCAAGCTTTTGTTGCACCACCAGGACCAGTGCTGATGGTGTGCGTTTCATCAATCATCAAAAGTGTTCCGGCTTCATCACAGGCATCACGCAGTTCATCCATGAATCCTGGTTGTGGCAAAACAATTCCGATATTTGTCAACGCTGGTTCTGTAAGAACTGCCGCAACATCTCCATGTGCAAGTTCACGCTTCACTGCTTCAATGTCGTTGAATTCGACAACTCGAGTTGTGAGATCAAGTGGCACAGGTGGTGCAACATTTCCTGGACGTGACACTGCAACACCATCAGGTCCTGGTACTGCGAAAGTTTCATCAACACTTCCGTGATACGCGTATGCGAAAACCAATATTTTCGAACGACCGGTTGCGAGGCGAGCGAGTCGCACTGCCCATCGATTTGCATCAGTGGCACTTAAAGTGAATGACCACAGCGGCATTCCAAATCGTCGCTTTAATTCAAGAGCTACTTCTTGTGCTTCTGTTGTCGGAAGCATCGTGGTGATGCCGCCGAGTTGATTCAAACGCGTGTTGATTGCTTCAACGGTTTCTCGTGGACTGTGACCAGTCATTGCGCCTGTGTCACCCAAGGCGAAATCGATAATGTCGTTGCCGTCGATATCGGTGATGCGATTGCCATGCGCTTGGTCGAGATACAACGGGAATCCACCCGACCACTTATTCATCCATGTCATGGGCACGCGTCCAAAGAGATTGTCTGCGGCGAGGTAGGCAGCCTGAGACTTTGGGTGCTTCTCTATATATAAGGAGCGCTCACGTTCAATCAAGGTTTGGAGGCGGGCACGATCGACGCTGACCACGAGGCACCACTTTCAAATTCGGGGGCCTCGAGCCTGTCACACTTCAGAAACTGAAGTCAACGCCTACATCTTCGCCATGCTCTGGAAGCGTGAACGCGCTCCCTGGAAGGCCACCGCAATGTCCTTGGTTGGACCATTGCGATGTTTCGCCACCATCAAGTCGGCTTCACCTAGGCGAGCACTTTCCTTGTTGTACATGTCTTCGCGATGAATCAAGATAACCATGTCGGCGTCCTGCTCGAGAGATCCGGATTCACGCAAGTCAGACAGCATTGGTTTCTTGTCGTTACGACCTTCAGGTCCACGGTTGAGCTGCGACAGCGCAATGACTGGCACCTGAAGCTCTTTCGCGAGCAATTTCATTTGGCGCGAGAATTCTGAAACTTCTTGCTGTCGACTTTCAACTTTTTTGCCAGACGTCATGAGCTGGATGTAGTCGACCACAATCAACTGAATGTTGTGGCGCTGCTTGAGACGACGAGCTTTGGCGCGAATTTCCATCATCGTGAGATTTGGAGAGTCATCGAGGAAAAGTGGCTTCTCAGAAAGTTTTGCCATACGCAGTGCGAGTTGGTCCCATTGCATTGGTGACAACTTGCCTGTGCGAATGAGGTTGAGATCAATTCCCGTTTCCGCTGCAAGCAAACGCATAACGATTTCGGAACTCGACATTTCAAGTGAGAAGAATGCAGCAGGCATATCTGCATGCAACGAGGCCGCGCGAGTGAAATCCATTGCGAGTGTTGATTTACCAACGCCAGGTCGTGCGGCGACGATAATCAACTGACCCTTATGAAAACCATTGGTAATCCGGTCAAGATCTTCAAATCCTGTCGGCACACCATTCAAAGATTCACCATGCTTTGAAATCGCATCAATTTCTTCAACAACATTTTGCAAAATGATGTTGAGTGGTTTGTAATCTTCAGAAGTGCGCTGTTCGGTTACTTGAAAAACTTCTGCTTGCGCGCGATCTACAATGTCATCAACTTCGCCAGTGCCGCTGTAACCCATTTGGGTAATGCGAGTACCTGCTTCCACCAATCGACGAAGTACTGCGCGTTCACGAACAATGCCTGCATAGAAATCTGCGTTGGCCGCTGTTGGGACACCAGCGACGAGTGTGTGCAAATATGCAGCGCCACCGATTTTGACGAGCTCACCGCGACGTGTGAGTTCTGCCGCAATCGTCACTGCATCTGCAGGGTGGTCTTGCACGTAAAGATCGAGAATTGCATTGAAAATAATTTGATGCGCGGGGCGATAGAAGTCTGCGGCGGACTTGATAATTTCAACCGTGTCAGAGATCGCATCTTTAGAGAGCATCATTGCGCCGAGCACACTGGCTTCTGCAGCAATGTCTTGGGGAGGTGTGCGGCCGGCTTCTGGCTCTTCGAGCGAAGACAGTTCAGAGACGCTCATGGATAACCTCCTCAGGTACAGGGCTTGTTTAGTGAACTGCTCTGACATTCCCAAGCACGACTGTGGATAAATCTGGGGATAAGCAGGGGATTCATGGTGTAAACACGCCGAAAACTGTGTGCACAACTGGCTGCTGACTGTGGAGAAACTGGGTGGATAAGGTCGGTTTGTGAGGGGAATTCATCCCCAAGCCGTGGAAAAAAACTAGTTCGCCAATTCTCACGATGTGGAAGGTCATTCATGTCTCATTCCGTGCTGATGGTCTGCATGGGCAACATCTGCCGCTCCCCGATTGCAGAACATGTCATGCGAGCGAAAGCCGAAGCGGCGGGTTTGGATTTCACCGTGGCAAGTGCTGGCACCGGTGGTTGGCATGCCGGGGAACCAGCCGACCATCGCGCCGCCGCAGTGCTCGATCAGTACGGATACACATCTGATCACCGCGCACAACAATTCAAAGCCGAGTGGTTTGAAAATTACGACATCATTCTTGTGATGGATGAAGACAATCGAGATGGCGTCCTGCAACACGCGAAAAGCGACGCGCATAAAAATAAAGTTCAACTCATTCGTTCGTTTGATTCAGGTGCACCGAAGCATGCGGTGGTTCCAGATCCGTATTACGGAAACGAAGATGGCTTCGTCAAAGTACTCGAAATGATTGAGCGCGCATGCGATGGATACATCGCGCAACATATTTCGGAATAACAAAACGGCGCCGAGTTTCCTCGACGCCGTTCTGATAGTTTATTAGGCATTCGATTTATTGATTGATCGAATTACTTCACGAATCGCTTCGACGACAAAAACAAGTGGTGCAAAAGCTCCCACTCCAATGAGGCATCCGATAAAGAAACTTCCCATATCGAATTGAGCAGCACTGCAGTATGTACTACCCGTCAATGAACTGATATGACAACTTGGATCTCCAGAGTTTCCTAGCCAGATTCCAATGAAGAATCCTTGAGCCAGAATCCACCACCACATTCGACGGATGATGTTGTTAATTCCAGATTCACGAGCATCGCCAGAATCAGGCGTGGAGAAAATTTTCTTGATGGCATCGATCGATTCCTGAGCGCTTACAGCTGGAGCGCTTGCTGATGGCGAAGTTGGTGCCACAGCTTCGGATGTTGAAGTTGAATGGTTACAAAAATTGCACACCTCAACTTCGTCCATGATTCTCACGCCATATGAATTTTTCACTATTGCATTGCATTTGCACGTTCCCATAAATTCCCCCTAAAAGAATTGCTCAGAACAATAACAAAACGGCGCCGAGTTTCCTCGACGCCGTTCTGAGAGTTAACTAATTAACCAGCAACAACGTTGATCGCGAATGATGCTTCGACTGCAGGATGCAGACGAATAACAACCTTGTGGCTGCCAACATTCTTGATGTGTCCCTTGAAGCTGATTGCACGCTTGTCAACGCTTGGACCGCCGGCTTGCTTCACTGCAACAGCAATATCGTTTGCAGTGATTGAACCGAAGAGTTTGCCGTTTTCGCCAGCATTGGCTTTGACGACAACGTTCAGGCCTTCGAGTGAAGCCTTCACTTCCTTCGCGTGATCAACGCCACGGATTTCTTTCGACTTCTGTGCGCGCTTGATTTGGGTAACCTGCTTCTCGCAACCCTTGGTCCATGCAACTGCAAAGCCGCGTGGAATCAAGAAGTTACGGCCGAAACCGTCTTTGACTTCAACAACGTCGCCTGGATTTCCGAATCCATCAACAGACTGGGTAAGAATGATCTTCATATTCAGTCTCCTTAGCGTGCGGTTGAGGTGTATGGGAGGAGGGCAACTTCGCGTGCATTCTTCACTGCCATTGCAATGTCACGCTGGTGACGAGTGCAGCATCCAGTGACACGACGTGCACGAATCTTGCCGCGGTCAGAGATGTACTTGCGCAGAAGCGCAATATCTTTGTAGTCAACTGAGGTTGCCTTTTCCTTGCAGAAAGGGCACACCTTCTTCTTTACTTTTCGAACAACTGGCTTGGCCATCGTGGTGCTCCGAATTCTTTACGTAGCCCAACGATCATCAACATGTCGCTGGGATGGTCATTTCTGGTTTAGAAAGGAGGCTCGTCAGTAGTTTGACCAGCCCAAGCGCCGCCTGTTGACGTCGCCCATGGATCACTTGCATCTGAGGCACCAGAGTCTGAACGACTGCTGGTTGCACCTGCGGACTTTGTGATCTTGCACGTGGCGTTGCGCAACGCTGGACCGATGTCTTCGACATCGACCTCAATAGAAGTGCGCTTTTCACCTTCTTTGGTTTCGTATGAACGCTGCTTGAGGCGACCGGTGACAATGACACGTGAACCGCGAGTCAGTGACTCGGCAACGTTCTCCGCGTATTGACGCCACACCTGGCATCGAAGGAAAGTGGTTTCTCCGTCTTTCCACTCGTTTGTCTGCTTATCCAACGTACGTGGAGTGCAGGCAACAGTGAAGTTCGCAACGGCTGCACCTGATGGTGTGAACCGAAGCTCGGGATCGCTTGTCAAGTTACCAACAAAAGTAACTTGGATATCGCCAACTGCCATAGTTGTCTCTCAGTCTTTAGCGCTGATCTGGACGCATGACCTTGGTGCGCATAACAGACTCGTTGAGGCTGAGCTGGCGATCCAACTCAGCGACAGCTGCTGGTGAGCAGGTCAGGTCGAGAACGGCGTAGATGCCTTCTGGTTTCTTATTGATGTCGTATGCCAATCGACGACGACCCCAAATGTCCACCTTGTTGACGGAACCGCCATCTTTGGTGACAACGTTGAGGTAGGTATCGAGTGATGGTGCGACGGTGCGCTCCTCGAGATCTGGATCGAGGATGACCATTACTTCGTAATGACGCATGCGGTAAAACACCTCCTACGGGCTAAG
>JBEGON010000153.1:0-3625 GCA_041181965.1 Actinomycetota bacterium | reverse complement strand
GCCGTTGTGACGACACGGAGAGGCTACTCCCCTTTCGCAATACTTACGACATGCCTAGACATGTGAGCTTGCGCGAGGACATTCATCATTCCCCGAGCGCAGCAGTTGCCTTGTTCACTGACCCTTCGCATCTCACAACAATCATGGTGGACGCGGGATCTGTCGACCCTCAAATCACCGTGACCCAAACTCACCCCAACTCTTGGCACGTACATGTTGAGCGCACTTTTGAAGCGGATTGGCCGGCCTGGATTTCGGGACTCGTGGGAGATGGTCTGCGGATCCGCGAACATCGCACATGGACTTTGGTCGATGAAACACTTTTGACTGGCACCATGGATCTTGCAGTCATTGGACAACCAGTCACGATGCGAGGCTTCGTCGAATGTGTGGCAACCCCATCCGGTAGCAGCATCTCGTTTGAAGCAGACGTCCGCGCGAGCATTGCGTTCTTAGGCGGAAAAGTCGAAGACTTGGTGTGCCCATACCTTCAAGAAGGCATTGCGCACGAAATCGCTGAATTCAACAATCTCGATTAGTGCATGTGCGGGTAAAGGTGACCCGTCGGTGGCACCAACGTTTCTTTTAGCGAACGTGGCGATGTCCAACGAAGCAAATTCAGTGGAGCACCAGCTTTGTCATTTGTGCCTGATGCGCGCCCGCCACCGAAAGGCTGCTGGCCGACAACTGCACCAGTTGGCTTGTCGTTGACATAGAAGTTGCCTGCGGCAAAGCGCAAAGCATCTCGCGTCCAATCAATCGCAGTGCGATCCTGCGCAATAACTGCACCTGTCAGTGCGTACGGTGCGACAGATTCCATTTGATGCACAACTTTTTCGTAATCCGCATCATCAAAAACGTAAACCGCAAGGAATGGTCCAAAGTATTCCGTGGTGAACCATTCCGCTGTCGGGTCGTTTGACTCGATGAGCGTTGGTCGGATGAACCAGCCTTCAGACTTATCGTATGTTCCGCCAGCCAACACACTGACATCTTGCGCGGCATGCGCGCGGTCGACAGCAGCAGCATTTCGGTTGAAAGCCTTCTCATCAATCACGGCAGACATGAAGTTGGAAAGATCGGTGACAGTTCCTTGCTTGAGCGAGTTGATTGTCGAGATGAGATCGTCTTTCATGGCATTCCATACGCTGCGGGCAACATACGCACGTGAGGCGGCGGAGCACTTTTGACCTTGGTATTCGTAGGCACCGCGAATCATTGCTACGCGCGCAACATCAACATCAGCGGAAGGATGGACGACGATGAAATCTTTGCCGCCAGTTTCACCAACAAGTCGTGGGTAGGAGCGGTAGCTGGCGATGTTGTTGCCCACTTCTTTCCAGATGTGTTGAAAAACAGCAGTGGAACCAGTGAAATGCACACCGGCTAGTTCGGGATGCTTGAGCACAACATCAGAAACCACAATGCCGTCACCCGACACTAAGTTGATGACGCCATCAGGAAGCCCAGCAGCTTCGAGCAATTCCATAATCATGTGGGCGGTCAACATTTGCGTTGGTGCTGGTTTCCACACCACTGTGTTGCCCATCAACGCTGGAGCGGTGGGGAGATTTCCGGCGATGGCGGTGAAATTGAATGGCGTAATCGCGTAAATGAAACCTTCGAGTGGGCGATGGTCGGTGCGATTCCAAATTCCTGGAGACGAGATTGGCTGACCAGCCATAATTTCACTGGCGAACTGAACGTTGAAGCGCCAGAAGTCGATGAGTTCACATGCTGCATCGATTTCGGCTTGGAAAATTGTCTTGCTCTGGCCAAGCATGGTGCCCGCGAGGAACTTGTATCGCCACGGTCCGGCCAGCAAATCCGCCGCTTTCAAAAACACGGCAGCACGATCATCGAAAGACAACGCACGCCATGCGGGAGCGGCGGCAAGCGCAGCATTCACTGCATCCTGAGCATCTTGATGAGTTGCTTGGGATGCAACGCCAATGACGCGTTTCGTTTCATGCGGTTCGAGCACATTGAATGTCACGTCGTTCATACGACGCTGTCCACCAATTGTCATCGGGAGCGTATGTGTGACTCCGCGAAGTTCGTCAATCGCGCGCAAGGTTGCATCACGTTCAGGGCTACCTGGTGCAAATTGCAACACCGTTTCATTGATCGCGCGAGGTGTTTGTGTACGTGCGTCCATCATGACATTCCCTTCGCAGCGAGTGCTGCAGCCAATTCCGTAAGTTCTTGGATTCCAAACCAACTGAGTTCTTGCGATTCAACGTCAGCAATCAAAATGCAATCGATGTCACCGAGCTGTGCGGTTCCCGTGAGTTGCACCTCACCCAATTCGTCATCGATAACGGTAGCGTCATTTTCCGTGACAACCACTGCATGCTTGCCTTCAGCAATATCACTCGCGGCTAGTGCTGCCATCAAATCAAGTTCATCTTGATCCGTTGTCTCTAGAGTCGCTGCGAAACCAGCAGTCGCCGCGACTGCTCTGCGGTTCGACAGATCGAGGGCGTGACCTGCATCTGCAAGGTTGAGGTCTTCAAGAGAAATCGGCCAGTACGTACGCATGCGCGTATTGTGCCCGCGCGCCACAGAGGCGAGTTCATGCGCCCTCTCAAGGATTGAGCGTGAGGCGAATCGAGTCCCCCGCTCCGAGCACAGCGCCAACGTCGGCGGGGTCTAGTGCGAGTGACAGGGTCGTGCTGTCTGTTCGCTCATCCGCTCGGAGATCGCTCACTGTGACGTGTGCCATGAGCAAATGGGCGCTTCCATCAACCACCTGCCACACGCCTACATCGCTTCCTATCGTGAGAGTCGGCGGAATCGTTGAATTGGCAATCATGAGTGCCACGCTCACTCGCGTGTCCGCATGATCCACCAGGTCCGTAGGTCGCAATAGAGAACCGCTCATCAACGTATGCGCCGCAAATAGATTTACTGCATCATCCGGATTTACGATGCGATCAACCACGGATTCAACGCGCGGGATTGCAACAATTCGAAAGTCGCCCGCACTGATTTTTTCACCGGCCGCAATGTCGCGTTTTAATTGCAGTGCCGAATGCTGCAAAGTCTCTTGATGAAGAAGTGCCCCGCCGAGTGCACCTGAAAGCAGCATTACTGCAATTCCGAGCAACGTTCGTTTTGGTGCATTCTTGATTCGCTGAAAATGTCTCGCATAGTCTTTTTGCATGAACGAATAATGCTGACGTTGTGCATTTTTCAATTTCGACGATTCACAATGAAGCAAAAGTGCGTGCACGATGAGTTAACCAAATGTGCTATTCGCAAAAGATGCAATGCCCGCCACCCTTTGCGCGAGGTGAAATATGAATCAATCCTTTGACACGACCGTCTGGCTCGTGCAGTCAAGTTTGCTCATGCTGGGATTTCTACTCGTCGTTCCCATCTTCAAATCCCTTATCGGAATTGCTCTCATCTCAGCATCTCATTTCTTTCCACAGAAAGATGCAGAGCTCAAGCAGCGCGGCGTCGCACTTCTACCGATCGCATTGAAAGTTGCCTTTGGACTGGCTGTTGTCGGCGCGGTTAACCCTGCTATACCCGCTAGCGCGCACACCACTATCCAAGAACAGGTTCACATCGTCCAACCTGGCGAATCGTTATGGTCGATTGCTGCAAATCAACTTGC
>JBEGON010000152.1:0-8384 GCA_041181965.1 Actinomycetota bacterium | reverse complement strand
AGCATCTGCGATATCTGCAATTCGCTGCGCATTCAAAGTCAATCTGTCCACGATTGCTTCTGAAGTGCCATTGGACTTCGCTTCAGCTACGTCCAACGCATTGGCCGCCACTATGTCATCGATGTGCGCGACTAGAGCATCAGCAATCGCAACAATTGCGGCGTCTTTAACGTTACGTGAGAGTTGTCGCAATCCCACTGATGCATTTTTCGAAGAGGTGGCAGCGGCAAGAACGGCTGATTTGATGTCGCTCATGACTGCGTTCCTCGTTTCAAGATCACCAAATCGTCGCGATGAACCAATTCTTTATCGAATGCCTCACCCAAAGCTGCAACAATTTCTTTCGTACTCTTCCCGAGCAATTGCGGAACATCCTGCGCATCAAAATTCACAAGCCCCCGTGCAATGACGGTTCCGTCAGGAGCAACGATTTCAACAGCGTCGCCTTCTGCAAAATCACCTTCAACAGAACGAACGCCTGCTGGCAACAAAGATGAACCGCGTTCAACGAGCGCTGTTACAGCTCCCGCATCAAGATGAAGTTGGCCTCGAGTGGCTGTCGCATGCTCAAGCCACAAGATTCGCGCTGGTTTACGCGATGAGGTTGGATGGAAATAGGTGCCCACTGCTTCGCCGCTCAGCGCTGCTTGCGCGTTAGCCGCGCTTGTCAGCACGACATGTATTCCTGCCGCTGTTGCAATGTGTGCGGCTTCAACTTTGGTCGCCATGCCACCGCTACCAACCGCACTTCCAGTGCCGCCAATTTCAATATGTGCAAGTGCAGCGAAATCGCGCACCTCCGGAATCAAAGTTGCACCAGAAGAAGGTGGACCGTCGTACAAACCATCAACATCAGACAGCAACACCAACGCATCCGCCTGAATCAAAAGTGCTACCAATGCAGCAAGTCGATCGTTGTCGCCGAATCGAATTTCGCTTGTAGCTACCGTGTCGTTTTCATTAACGATTGGCACGACGCCAAGTTCAAGCAAACGTGTGAGTGTGCGTTGTGCATTGTTGTAATGCGCGCGCCGCGTGACATCCTCAGCGGTCAGCAACACTTGACCGACGGTCTTATTGAAAATCGCAAATGATTGGTTGTAGTGCGCCATGAGCCGGCCTTGTCCAACACTCGCAGCGGCTTGCTGGCTTGGGAGATCTGCTGGACGCTTTGCCAGACCCAGTGGCTTCAAACCTGCAGCAATAGCGCCAGAAGAAACGAGAACAACATCAGCGCTATCGGTGGCAGAAGCAATGGCTTTGACGAGCTCATCAACACGTTGCACATCCAAGGCACCATCTGGTGTAGTCAAAGATGAAGAACCAACTTTGACCACAATGCGCTTGGCTTGTGCGACGCTATTGCGAGTCATCGTCATCGGCTCCTGCGTCAAACTTTTCGACATCAGTCCAGAGCTGTTCAGAATCAATAATCGATTGAAGTTCTTGATCAGGTTTAGCACCGCGAGTTTTACGAACACGTGCTCCTGGTTCAAAACGAACGTCTGTACCGCGTCGCGTCATCATCATTTCTGCACCAGCGCGAATTGCTGGGTCAAAATCAAAGACAACTCCGCCAATCCCACCGATAACAATCGTGTCGCCAGCTTGGGCACCCATCTTGACAAGTTGATCTTCAACACCAAGTCTTGCCAAACGGTCAGCGAGATAACCAACAGCCTCATCGTTGGAGAAGTCTGTCTGCTTAACCCATCGTTCAGGACGTGCACCAATGACGATGTATTGCTCACCATCAAATTCAATATGGAAGCCCGCTTCGTTAATTGCCTTAGGACGAATCACAATGCGTTCAACCACTGGTTCTGCAGACAATGCACGAGCACGCTTGACGATTTCTGCAAGTGCAAACAGCCATGGCTTTAATCCTGCATGGGACACGGCGGAAACTTCGAACACTTCATAGCCGCGATCTTCAAGAGTTGGTCGCACCAGTTCGGCAAGTTCTTGCGCTTCAGGAACATCCACTTTGTTGAGAACAACCATGCGTGGACGATCTTGCAATCCGCCATAAGCCTGCAGTTCATGTTCGAGCGCGTCGAGGTCTGACAATGGATCGCGACCTGGTTCGAGTGTTGCGCAATCGAGCACGTGTACCAGCACTGAACAACGTTCAATGTGACGCAAGAATTCGAGACCGAGTCCTTTGCCTTCGCTAGCCCCTGGAATCAAACCTGGAACGTCAGCGACAGTAAGCACGATGTCACCAATGGACACGACACCAAGGTTTGGAACCAAGGTTGTAAAGGGGTAATCCGCAATCTTGGGACGAGCTGCACTGATTGCTGCAATCAACGAAGATTTTCCGGCAGATGGAAATCCAACAAGACCCACATCAGCCACAGTTTTAAGTTCGAGATTGACATCGAGAGTGTCACCTGGTTCACCAAGCAAAGCAAAACCAGGGGCGCGGCGACGAGTGGATGCAAGTGCTTGATTGCCCAAACCACCGCGACCGCCTTCGGCAATCACAACGCGAGTGCCTGGAACGACAAGATCTGCAAGAACTTCGCCGTTGACATCAGTCGCAACCGTGCCAACTGGTACGTGCAATTCGATGTCAGCACCGTTTGCACCATCTTTGTGACCGCCAGCACCGGCTTTGCCGTTGCCACCGCGACGATGCGGCGAGTGGTGAAATTCCAACAGTGTGGTGACTTGTGGATCGACGATAAGAACAACATCTCCACCGTTTCCACCATTGCCACCGTCCGGTCCGCCGAGTGGTTTGAATTTTTCACGGTGAACGGAGGCACAACCATTTCCACCATCGCCACCCGCAACATGGAGTACAACGCGATCCACAAACGTGACCATGTGTTGCTCCAATCTTTCGGGAAAAATTAAAGGGCGAGTCCATTGGACCCGCCCCTCAATGTGGCTTTTGTTTAGCGGTCCGGTTTAGAGACCTGGGAGGATGTTGACGACGCGACGTCCGCGGTGGCTACCAAATTCAACAGTGCCAGCTGCGAGTGCGAAGAGAGTGTCATCCTTGCCGCGACCAACGTTGTCGCCTGGGTGGAAGTGGGTGCCACGCTGACGAACGATGATTTCGCCTGCATTAACAACTTGACCACCAAAACGCTTTACGCCAAGACGCTGTGCATTGGAATCGCGACCGTTGCGGGTGCTGGACGCACCTTTCTTATGTGCCATGTCGTATTGCCTACTTTCCTGCGTTGATCGTCTTGATCTTGACCGTTGAGAGTTCTGAACGGTGACCCTGACGACGGCGGTAGCCGGTCTTGCTCATGTAACGAAGAATGTCGATCTTTGGACCACGGTGATGGTCAACAACTTCGGCAGTGACTTTGGCGCTTGCCAATGTTGCAGTGTCGGTGGTGACGGTTGCGCCATCTACCAAAAGCAAAACTGGAAGTGACAACTCATCACCAGGCTTGCCGACGACACGGTCAAGCACAACGAGGTCTCCAACTGAGACCTTTTCCTGGCGACCGCCAGCTCGAACAATCGCGTACACCGCGACACTCCTTGAGATCGATTCTCGCACTGCCGCCTGGCAGACGAGGGCTCCGCAGGGCGAAGCAGGGGCAAAGGGTACGGGCGGAGCCCGTGAGGGGTCAAACCGAGTGGTTCGAACCCTTTTCCCTCACGATTTTGGGGTCTGGATTACCAGTTTTCCCCAGAATCGGAGTGGTCTGAATGGTCATGACCGGAATCATGGCTGTGATCCGCGTCTACCGCTGGTTCAGCGGTTTTGGCCGCTGCCACATCGAGGCGCACTTTCACACCGCGGGCATGACAGTGCTCACATGGTTCACTAAATGTTTCAAGCAAACCCTGACCGATGCGCTTGCGGGTCATCTGCACCAAACCAAGCGAGGTGACTTCTGCAACTTGATGCTTGGTGCGATCGCGACCAAGGCATTCAATCAATCGACGCAACACCAAATCACGATTACTTTCGAGAACCATGTCGATGAAGTCAACAACGATGATGCCACCGATGTCACGCAAACGAAGTTGACGAACAATTTCTTCCGCCGCTTCCAAGTTGTTGCGAGTCACGGTCTGTTCGAGGTTGCCACCTTCACCAGTGAACTTTCCGGTGTTGACGTCAACAACAGTCATTGCTTCAGTGCGATCGATCACAAGCGAGCCACCACTTGGTAGCCAGACTTTGCGATCAAGAGCTTTCGCAAGTTGTTCGTCAATGCGGTAACGAGTGAAGAGATCTTGTGAATCCACCCACTTGTGCAAACGTGGTGCCAAATCTGGTGCAACGTATGAAACATAATTTTCGATCGTGTTCCAAATGTCATCACCAGCAACAACAAGTTCGTTGAAATCTTCGTTGAAGATATCGCGAACTACTTTGATAGCCAGATCCGGCTCTGAGTACAACAGTGCTGGAGCGTTTGCGGTCTTCACTTTTTCTGCAATGTCTTGCCATTGCGCAGCAAGACGCGACACATCACGCTTCAAATCTTCCTCGGCAGCACCTTCCGCTGCGGTGCGAACAATCACACCAGCTTCTTCAGGGAGCACTGAACGCAAAACAGACTTCAAACGATTACGTTCTTTTTCAGGAAGTTTGCGGGAAATGCCAGTCATTGATCCGTCTGGAACATAAACCAAGAATCGACCAGGCATCGAAATTTGCGCAGTCAGTCGCGCACCTTTGTGGCCAATCGGATCTTTGGTGACCTGCACGAGAACAGGATCTCCCACTTTGAAGGCCATTTCGATGCGCTTTGATTCACCGTCGAGACCAGCGGCATCCCAATTCACTTCACCGGCATACAAAACTGCGTTGCGTCCGCGACCAATATCCACGAAGGCAGCTTCCATTGATGGAAGAACGTTTTGCACTCGACCGAGGTAGACGTTGCCAATCATTGAAGAACCGGTTGTGCGATTGACATAGTGCTCAACCAAAACGTTGTCTTCAAGGACTGCAATTTGCACGCGATCGCCAGCTTCGCGAACCACCATTACGCGATTGACGTTTTCGCGACGTGCCAAAAATTCTGATTCAGTCAGAATTGGTGCGCGACGACGACCTGCCTCGCGACCTTCACGGCGACGTTGTTTCTTAGCTTCAAGGCGCGTAGATCCGCGAACTGCTTCTCCCCCACGATCTTCACTGCGGTTGTTTGAGCGAGTGCGGCGGCGACGTGTGTTTTCACTGCCTTCGTGTGAATCTTCCGAAGAATCAGAATCATCGCTTGAGTCATCTGAATCGTCTGACGAATCATTGGAATCAGTGCCACTGCCACTGCGGCGACGGCGACGACCACCACGGCGGCGACGGCGACGGCTATTTGCACTTGTGCCATCTTCTGAATCGTCAGCATCATCTGCTGAATCTTCTGATTCATCAGATTCAGTTTCAGGGGCAGCTTTTTCCTTCTTCTGACCACCTTGTTGCTTCTTCTTCGCAGTCTTGTTGGCACCTGATTGTTTGGCACCAGCCTGTTTTGCGTTGCGTGGCTTTTCGGTTGTGGCAGTTGCATCAGGAACTTGGAAGACAGCGCTCAATGCAGCGCTGCTTGCTGATGCATCACTCTGAGCGCTTGAAGTTTCATTCGAAGTTTCACCAGTATCTGCTGGACGATCCTTCTTGGCACCACCACGAGTCTTCTTCACTGGCGCTTTGCCGTGGCTCTTTTTGTTGCCGTCATTCTTGGCAGGGGCTTCACTAGAAGTTTCTGCCTTCTTTTGACCAACCGGCGGACCTGCTGGACGTGAGGCAGCGCGACGTGGACGTTTAGCTGCTGGCGGATTTTCGCTAGACGAAGGTGTTGTTGGATTCTCGTCGGTCATAATGAACCGAATTCCTTTCGATGCGGCAAGCGCATGAATTCAGTGCAACAAGGTCTAGGACCGGTGTTGCGTAAGCCTGGGGTCGGACAAGTCCGAGATTGGGGCGCGGGGGTTCGCGGCCGCTCAACCTTTGATGACGTTACGGTCCAAATCGAGTGGATCTGAGACCTGATTGCCCTCCGCAGTCAGTGGACCTTGAGCCAATCGAGTCACTCGTGGAGCGATTTCGAAGGCCAGATCAGCGACCTGACTGATGGCGGCAAGCACATCATCTGGGCGTACAGACGGGGTAACGTGCCGTACGACTAGGCGGAGTATGGCACAGATGAGCCCAGATTCGGTCATTTCAGAGCCCATGACCTGCGCATCAATCACGGGGCCGCGAGCATCGAAGGTGCGCAAGCCGTTTTTGGTCATGCGGCTTACCTCCACCGTTTCGCGGGAATTGAATGCGGAAACCGCGTCAACGAGCGTGGTCGCATCGATTCCTGGCAAGCCGACTTGCCACACCGACGCTTCAAGGCGTTCGACGAAATCTGGAGTGCTTGCCTCAATTGCCTCGAGGACATCAAGGCCGCGTGGCATCGTGGTGAGCAGAGCATCGAGCAGTGCTTGCGGTTCGACGCGCGCAGCCAAACCAATCTCTACATATTCAGCTTCACTGGCATGACCAGTTGCTGCTGCATTCGCATAGGAAATTTTTGGATGTGGATTGAAACCTGCGCTGTACGCCATCGGCACACCAACACGACGCACTGCGCGTTCAAACGCTCGTTGAAAATCGCGGTGACTGCTGAACTTCAGAGGACCACGCTTTGCATAGCGCAAACGAATCTTTTGAACCGGTGCAACATATTCGCGATCTGGTTTGTTGCGAGCCACTATGCCTGAACTCCAAAGTTTGCTTTGCGAACCGGCAAAGGCAAAACCGCACCAGTTGTTGGGCCAATCTGAATAGACGTATTCATTTGATCGCACACACCGCAGTCAAAGCATGGCGTCCAACGACAATCTTCAACCGAAGACTCGTTGAGTGCGTCTTGCCAATCTTCCCAAAGCCATTCTTTGTCGAGACCGCTATCAAGGTGATCCCATGGCAATACTTCGTCATGATCGCGTTCACGTGTGGTGAACCAGTCGAGAGAAACGCCAGTTCCTTCCAATGCTTCGGCAGCCGCTTCGGACCAGCGTTCGAAGGAGAAATGTTCTTGCCAGCCATCGAAACGTTGACCTTTATTCCACACTGTTTCGATAATGCGTCCGACGCGACGATCGCCGCGCGACAACAATCCTTCGATAATTCCTGGCTTGCCATCGTGATAGCGGAAACCAATTGCTTTTCCGAATTCACGGTCTTGGCGGATCGTGTCTCGCAACAAATGCAAACGAGCATCTGTCGTCTCGTGATCTAGCTGACTTGCCCACTGGAATGGCGTATGCGGCTTAGGAACGAAACCACCGATGGAGACGGTGCAACGAATATCGCGAGTGCCAGTCACCTGACGACCAGCGCGAATTACTTCGCGCGCCAATCGCGCAATCTGCAAAACATCTTCGTCGGTTTCGGTTGGCAAACCGCACATGAAATACAACTTCACTTGGCGCCAGCCGGCGGAATATGCAGCAGTCACTGTACGAACCAAATCTTCTTCGGTCACCATTTTGTTGATGACTGCGCGAATGCGTTCGCTGCCACCCTCTGGAGCAAACGTCAAACCACTCCGGCGACCGTTTCGGGTGAGCTCATTTGCCAAGTCAATGTTGAAGGCATCAACACGAGTTGAGGGCAATGAAAGCGATGTGTGCGTACCTTCATAAAGATCCGCTAATTGTTTTGCAATCGGCTGAATCTCTGAGTGGTCTGCGCTGGACAACGACAACAAGCCAACTTCTTCAAAACCAGTGTTTGCTACTGCTGTTTGCACCATCTTGCCGACAGTTTCGATGCTGCGTTCGCGAACTGGACGTGTGATCATGCCTGCTTGGCAAAAGCGACAGCCACGAGTGCAACCTCGGAAGATTTCTACAGATGCGCGTTCATGCACGGTCTCTGCCAGTGGCACCAGTGGAGCCTTGGGGTACGGCCATTCGTCCAAATTCATCACGGTGTGTTTTGCCACACGCCACGGTGCATCTGGATGGTTCGGAGTTACGCGTCGAATGCGACCGTCTTCAAGATATTCAACATCATAAAACTTTGGGATGTAGTAGTTGCCAGTTCGCGCAAGACGAAGCAACATTTCGTCACGGCCACCGGGCCGGCCTTCTCTTTTCCACTGAATCAAAATGTCTGTGAGATGAAGGGCCGCTTCCTCACCATCGCCAAGAATCGCGATATCGATGAAATCGGCAATTGCTTCCGGATTGAATGCTGCGTGCCCACCAGCGACAACAAATGGATGATCCACTGTGCGATCCGCTGCATGCAAAGGAATCATTGCAAGATCGAGAGCCGTAAGCATGTTGGTGTAACCAAGCTCGGTTGCAAAGCTCAAACCAAAAACATCAAAGGCACCAACTGGACGATGTGCATCGACAGTGAATTGCGCAACCTTGTCACGACGCATCAGTGCTTCAAG
>JBEGON010000151.1:0-3665 GCA_041181965.1 Actinomycetota bacterium | reverse complement strand
GATATTGCTTCAACAGGCGAATTGCTTGTCGGAGAAACTGGACGACTTGATCGTTTGATTTCAGACTTGCTAGACCTAGCTCGAGCCGGCGCAGTTGATTTCCGTTTGTCACCAGCAAACGTGGACTTGGCATCGATTGGTAATGCTGCTGCTGAGGCATGGCGCTTGCGTTGCGAACGCGAAGGACTGGTTTTCCAATCCGATCTCACATCAACCCCTGCAATTTCTCATGTTGATGCAACACGCGTCCGTCAAGTTATCGATAACTTGATGGAGAACGCAGTGCGTGTGACGCCAGTTGGCGGAATCATTAAGTTGAGTGTGTTTGATGGATTCGATACGCACACCATTGTCATTGATGACAATGGACCTGGTCTCACAGATGATGACCTTTCCATTGCGTTCCAGCCAGCGGTTTTGCATTCACGTTATCGCGGGTTGCGAGCAGTAGGTACTGGTTTAGGTCTCGCTTTGGTCGGACGTTTGGCAGATCGCATGGGCGGCAGTGCAACAGCCGCGCATAGTCCGCTCGGTGGTGCGCAATTCATCGTGGAATTCCCTGCGGCTACAGCTTCAGATTCCGCAGATTAGGCTTCTCGTCAGGAGGTAGCCATGACAGTTCTTGATGACATCATTGTTGGTGTTCGTGAAGACATGGCTGCTCGAATGCAGAAAGTTTCGCTCGACGACCTCAAAGCTCGCATCGACACCATTGCTCCGGCAAAACCAATCATCCCTACTTTCAAAGGCGATGACGTTTGCGTAATTGCGGAAGTGAAACGTCGTAGTCCAAGTAAAGGTCATCTTGCAGACATTGCGAGTCCTGCCGAACTTGCAGCCCAGTATGAAGCGGGCGGTGCGCACGTCATTAGTGTTTTGACGGAGGAGCGTCGCTTTGGTGGTTCGCTTGCTGATCTCGATGCAGTGCGAGCGGCGGTAGACATTCCCATTCTTCGCAAAGATTTTATTGTTTCTTCGTATCAACTCTTCGAAGCGCGCGCACATGGTGCTGATCTCGCTTTGTTGATTGTTGCCGCACTCGACCAAAATGCTTTGGTTAGTTTGATTGAGCGCGCTAAGTCTCTCGGTCTTACTCCACTCGTTGAAGTGCACGACGCTGATGAAGTGAAGCGCGCAATTGATGCTGGTGCAGAAGTTATCGGTGTCAACAATCGTGACTTGAGAACCCTTCAAGTCAATCGCGATCAGTTTGCTGCCATCGCACCGTTGATACCAAACAATCTCGTCAAGATTGCCGAAAGCGGCATTCGCGATGCACATGACCTGCGTGTTTATGCGGGGCAAGGAGCCGATGCTGTGTTGGTAGGAGAAGCTCTCGTCACTGGTGCAGACCCGCGAGCAGCTGTGCACGACATGGTGATGGCTGGCGCTCATCCCGCCTGCAAGCACAAATAGCCCAATTCGCGAGGTTCCTGCAGGTTTGGGAGAATTCGCCCCTGACGAGGAGAGCCCATGACAACGAGTCTTCCTGACTCCCGCGGTCACTTTGGTGACTTTGGCGGCCGCTTTGTTCCTGAAGCATTGATGGCTGCCGTAGAACAGCTCGAACGCGAATACCTGGCTGCGAAGAACGACCCAGAATTCCAGGAACAACTAGCAGAACTTCACCGCACTTACAGCGGCCGCCCAAGCGTGCTGACTGATGCCAAGCGATTTGGTGCCGAGTATTGCGGTGGTGCTCGTGTTCTGCTCAAGCGCGAAGATCTCAATCACACTGGTTCCCACAAAATCAACAACGTCTTAGGCCAAGCTCTTCTTACCAAGCGAATGGGCAAGACTCGAGTCATTGCCGAAACTGGTGCAGGCCAGCATGGTGTTGCATCCGCTACAGCATGTGCGTTGCTTGGTCTGGAATGCATTGTCTACATGGGTGAAGAAGATACGAAACGCCAAGCGTTGAATGTCGCCCGAATGCGTATGTTGGGCGCGACTGTTATTCCTGTCACTTCAGGTTCTCGCACATTAAAAGACGCAGTCAATGAAGCAATGCGTGACTGGGTAGCTAATGTTGACAACACGCATTACTTGCTTGGCACAGTTGCGGGTCCGCATCCATTCCCGATGATGGTGCGCGATTTCCATCGAGTGATTGGTGCCGAGGCTCGAGGACAAGTTCAAGAACTCACCGGAAAACTTCCAGATGCAGTAGTTGCGTGCATCGGTGGCGGAAGCAATGCGATCGGCATCTTCTACGACTTCCTTGATGACAAAGATGTTGCACTCTATGGTTTTGAAGCCGGTGGAGACGGAGTTGAAACTGGCCGTACCGCTGCATGTATTTCGCTCGGACGGACTGGTGTTTTCCAAGGTTCACGTTCGTACTTAATGCAAGACCTTGAGGGTCAAACCACAGAATCACATTCAATTAGTGCAGGTTTGGACTACCCAGGCGTCGGTCCAGAACATGCGTATCTTCATTCCGTCGGTCGCGCGAATTATGAAGCCATCACAGATACTGAAGCGATGGATGCATTCCTCGCTCTGTGCCGGACTGAGGGAATCATTCCTGCGATCGAATCTGCGCATGCTCTCGCTGGTGCAATCAAACTTGGAAATCGTTTAGGCAAAGATGCAGTGATTCTGGTGAATCTTTCAGGACGAGGCGACAAAGACGTAGCAACCGCAACCGAATGGTTTGAGAAGGCGGGGATGTTGTGAGTTCTTTACACGCCGCTTTTGATCGCGCAAAATCAGAAAATCGTGCGGCTCTGATTGCCTACATTCCTGCGGGTTTTCCCACTGTCGAAAAGTGCTATGACTTGGTTCGCGCCATTGTCGATGGCGGCGCCGACATTGTTGAAGTTGGTTGGCCTTACAGCGATCCATTGATGGACGGTCCGACAATCCAACGCGCTGCTGAAATGGCCCTCGAAAATGGGGCCAAAGCAAACGACGTTTTGAACACGGTCTCAGTTGTGGCAGATGCTGGCGCTGTTCCCTTGGTGATGTCGTACTGGAATCCGATTGAGCGATTCGGTGTTGATGCGTTTGCTAAAAAGCTTGCCGCAGCAGGCGGTGTTGGAGTGATTACTCCAGACATCATTCCCGAGGAATCTTCCGAATGGATTGCTGCAACCGATGCCCATGACGTTGACCGTATTTTCTTGGTGGCACCGTCGTCATCACCAGAGCGTTTGCGCATTGTTGCTGACGCCACGACAGGTTTTGTTTATGCAGCATCATTGATGGGTGTCACCGGTACACGCGCATCTGTGTCGTCGCACGCTTCAGAACTTGTAGCCAAAACTCGCGTCGTCACGACGTTGCCGATCGCTGTTGGACTCGGTGTATCTACACCAGTTCAAGCTGCAGAAGTTTCAAAGTACGCGGATGGTGTCATTGTTGGCAGCGCATTCGTCAAAGCCGTTCTTGATGCTCCATCGCACGAAGCCGCTATCAATGCAGTTCGTGAATTGTCACGTGCGTTGGCGCAAGGAGTGCGATCACGATGACGAAATTAATTGAAGTAGTTTCGCGCTACGGTGGAGCACTTCTTACTGCATATTTCGGAGTAGCAGTTCTCGTCAACGTCACAACAAAACACCAAGCGGATTTCCTCGCAGCAGTACATCTCACTGGAGTTGGCTCGGCAATAGTCGGTGCGGTTCTGGCAATTGTTTCTTTACTCTTAACCTATTTGCTTG
>JBEGON010000150.1:0-7215 GCA_041181965.1 Actinomycetota bacterium | reverse complement strand
ACGGACATTTGGGCTTGGAGACTCGCCGAAACGGCTACTAATTTCCCCCGCATGCGTTTCCCCCGCGGCGTCAGCATCGCTATCTCAACCGCCCTAGCTGCGATCTTGAGTTTTGGCGTGCTCGCACCAAGCGAGGCTGCGAATACGACTATTTGCAGTTCATGGCGTTGGACCTGCGATGGAAGATTGGGATACAACCCTCGACAGTCCTACTGGCGTCAACTCACCGGACACAACTGCACCAACTACGTCGCGTTTAGGTTGATTCGCGATGGCTGGAGCAAGAAGCTGGGTCCGTTCCAAGGTAATGCAAAAGTCTGGGACAACTACTTCAGGGCGAAGGGTTACACCGTTAATCATCAGCCTGCGGTCGGTGCAATCGCACAATGGAATGCACACGAGAATGGCTTGTATGGATCTTCAGGACATGTTGCGTATGTTGACGTTGTCACCGCCGATTACATCATTATCGATGAAGATGGTTGGGGAAGTAAAAACATCCGCCGCAAAATTTTCAAAGGTGATCGTCATTGGCCTGGACGATTCATTCACCCAAAGAAAAAATAACTAGCGCGCCTGCTGAATAAAATCGCGATACCAGTGAGCACTGAGTTTCGGCGTGCGCTTCAAACTGTCGTAGTCAACATGTACTAATCCAAATCGTTTGCTGTAACCGAAGCCCCATTCGAAGTTGTCAAGCAAACTCCACGCAAAGTATCCATCAACGGGAACACCTTCATTACGTGCTCGCATGACGGCGTCTATGTGTTCTTCAAAGTATCGAACGCGACTCTTGTCATGTACTTCACCACGCACAACTTGGTCATTCCACGCGGAACCGTTTTCAGTAATGAACAATTGCTTCGGTGCGTAATCACGTTGAAGTCGATGCAAGAGTTTGTACAAACTTTCAGCATGGATTTCCCAATCCATCGCAGTAACTGGTGACTGCGGTTGTGCAACTCCGCGGGCACCGAGAAGTGTGTCAGTTGGATCGGACGCAATCACTTCGCGGAAGTAGTAATTGACTCCGAGAAAATCTGTCGGGGTCGCGATGATTTCAAGTTCTCCGTCGCGCACATCGGGACGCATGCCAAGTTTTTCAATGAGATCTTGCGGGTATCCCTTGCCGTAAATAGGGTCCACAAACCAACGAATATTCCACGCATCTGACAACCGTGCAGCAATGACATCATCATCGGATTGTGAAGCGGCTTCTACTGGCGTAAGGCTCATTGCAGTACCAATACGTGCGTCTTTTACAGTCTCGCGGATGACTTGTGTCGCCATTCCGTGACCGAGCAATAGATGATGTGAAACATTGAGCGCAGTTTGCAAATTCTGAACACCCGGTGCAAAGAAACCTTTGTAATAACCAAACCATGCGCTGCATAACGGCTCGTTGAGAGTCATCCAGTTCTTTACACGATCGCCGAGTACTTCGGTTATGACGTGCGTGTATTCCGCAAACCACTTTGCCCAATCACGATGTGCAAGTCCGCCGCGACTTTCAAGCGCATACGGAGAATCCCAATGGAACAACGTCACCCACGGATCAATTCCACGTTCAAGCATTCCATCGACAAGCTTGTTGTAAAAATCCAAACCCTTGTTGTTGATGCGTCCAACACCTTCAGGAAAAACTCGTGACCAAGAAATTGAAAATCGATATGCATCAAGATTCATCCACGACATGAGGTCGAGATCTTCTTGCCATCGGTGATAGTGATCACACGCAACATCACCAGTGTCACCATTGAAAGTTTTGCCAGGAGTGTGAGAAAAAACATCCCAGATTGAAGGGCCACGCCCATCAATGTTTGCTGCACCTTCGATTTGGTACGCAGCTGTCGCTGCACCCCACATAAAAGGTGTTGAAGAATTCATGCTAGAGAACTGAGTCAAGCCACAAGTTTGCCATGATGAGATGGCCAGCAACTGATGGATGGATTCCATCTGCAGCGAGTTCATCCATTGGCTGTGATGTAGAAAGCTCAGTGAAGTGTTGATCAAATGTCACAAGAGTTGCGTTGTATTCCTTCGCAAGACGATGAACAACATCAATCTTCGGATCCAAATCTTCGCGCCAGGTCGCCATCTCAGGTTGGACATGCAGCAAAAATGGTTCGCACAACACAAGCTCGACCGGACCAGCAGCAAGAGTGCGGTCGAGAACATCGCGGTAATTCAGTTCGAAGGCTGTGACCGATGTGGGGTCGTTGTCGTCATAGCGGCGCCAGGTGTCGTTGATGCCGATGTTGATCGACAGCCGAGTGGGGTTGTGGGCGAGGACATCTCGCTCCCATCGAGCCTGAAGATCGACGAGACGGTGGCCGCTCGTGCCCACATTGATGATTTCCCCAGCCAATCGTCCACTTTGGGCGATATCGCGGACATAGCCGTCGCCAAAGGGGGGAAGATTGAGTCGCCCGCAGTCAGTTACGGAGTCCCCAATAAAGACTGTTACCTGGTTCATCGCTCACCGTCCTCAAATTGTGCTCAAAAAGTGCTTGACATCGCCTTGGCAGAGTGTAAGTTACCCTAACACCAAGCCGTAGGGTCACTAACACAACGCATGAGCGGTGAAAGTCCTACGCAAACCTCTTGAGGAGAAAGTATGAAGAAGACGCGCCTTGCGGCCGGCTTACTTGCGATCGCGTCGCTTTTCGGTGGTTTGCTCACCGCAGCACCAGCGCAAGCAACTCAGGTGACCGTCACCGTGTGGATTCCATGGGATACCGGTAGCGATTACTACAACATGTGGAACGCAGCTGCGACCCGTATCGAAGCTAATAATTCAAACATCAATGTTGTTGTTCAAGGTAACAAAGACATGGCTGTTTCTTTGGCAGCGATCAACGCAGGCAATGGCCCTGACATTTCGATTGCTAACGGTGTTGGCAACGTCGGCTGGTTCTGTGGCACTGGCGCCTGGAAGAACCTCAACGTTTTGATTGCAGGTCCAAAGGGCATCAACCTGAATAAGACTTTCACCAAGGCTTCTATCGCTGGAACTTACTCACGCGGCATTCGCTGTGCGCTTCCTTTCAGCTCTGAAATCTTTGGTTTCTACTACAACAAGACTCTTCTCAAGAGCGTCGGTTGGACCAAGCCTCCAACAACAACTACTGAATTGAAGACTCTTTCAAAGAAGCTCACCAAGTTTGACTCAGCGGGCAACATTGTTCGCGCGGGATACATTCCTTGGGCAGGTGCTGCAGACAATGACATGGGATCAATGTTCCTTGGTGCAATGTTCGGCGCACAGTTCTTTGACCCAATGGGTAATGCATCTTCTTTCTACAACGATAAGCGTTGGGAAAAGGCATTCCGTTGGCAGAAGTCCTTCATCGCAGATGTTTACGGTGGCGGTGACTTCAACAAGGGTTCACGTCGTATCAAGAAGTTCTTTGCAACAGCAGGTGGCTTCTGGGGCGCAAACAATGACTTCGTAACCGGTCGTTTGGCGATGTTGTCACACGCTGACTGGATGGCGTCAATGTTCTGCTCAGGCGATGACTGGACACTCAACCCTTGCACCCATCCATTGGTAAACATGGGCGTTGCAGGTTTCCCAGTTGATCCTTCAATCAAGAAGACCAACTACGGCGCTGGCATCGTTGGTGCAAACACCATGGGTATTTCTCGCGGTTCAGCACACGTCAACGAAGCTTGGACAGTCATGAAGGGCCTTGCAACTGACAAGACCTTGTCATTGTCATGGTCGAACTTGACTGGTGATCCTTCGTCACTTCTTGCAGCTCGCGGTAAAGCAAATGGCGCTGTGTACCCAGCGTTCTACCAGGGCTTCTACGACATCTCAGCTCATCCAAAGTCCGGTTACCACGTGTTGGCTAACACCGGTGAGCACCTTGAAGAATCAGGTCTTCAAGATTTGATGTCAGCATGGCAGGCAGGTTCACAGACCAACATCACAAAGGGTCTGCAAGAACTGGCTGCACATGTGAACCAGATCCTTAAGAGGAACAACAACTAAATAAATGGCTGATCAAGCAGGTTTTGCGCTGTTGTCCCGTCTATTTCGACGGGGCAACAGCGCTCCTGTTGACGGCATCAAGCCACGCAAAGTTAAAACTCCGTGGCTCTTTATTTTCTTCTGCATGTCTCCATGGATTTTCGGTTTCCTCGGTTTCACGTTGTATCCAATGGCTGCAAGTTTCTATGAATCTTTCACCACGTTTAATTTGGTCACTTCTCCTCAGTGGATTGGTCTCGACAACTACAAACGTGCACTGTTTGAAGATCCAGATTTCATTGCATCACTGACGAATACCATCTGGATTTCGGCCGTGAGCATCCCGCTGCGTATCAGTTTTGCAATGTTGACTGCGTGGTTGTTGACGAAACCAAAACATGGTCGCGGTATTTACCGAACCATTTTCTTCATTCCATCGATGGTGCCAACAGTTGCTGCAACTGTTGCATTCACCTACATCTTTGATCCTGAGTTTGGCCCTATCAATGCCATTCTGGAAAAACTCGGCATTCAGGAACCGCCATATTGGTTCCTAGATCCAGCGTGGTCGAAGTGGGCGTTGATCATTCTCGGTCTGTGGGGAATTGGTGACACGATGATCATCTATCTCGCAGGCATGCTCGACATTGATCGTTCGCTCTATGAAGCTGCGAGTGTTGAAGGTGCAAATACTGTTCAACAATTCCGTCACATCACGATGCCACTGATGACACCAGTTATTTTCTTCTCTGGCGTCACCGGTGTCATTGGAAGTTTCCAGTACTTCACGCAAGCGTATGTTGCATCAGCACAAGTAAATGACTACTCGCATTCCATGTACTTCTTCGCAACACACATTTACTACGCAGCATTCCAAGCGTACGAAATGGGTTACGCGTCAGCTTTGGCTTGGATTTTGCTCGTCATCACTCTTGTTTGCACACTCATTATTCTTAAGACTCAGAAGCGCTGGGTTCACTACCCGAATGGATCATTGTTCTGATGACAACATTTGAACTTAGCCCAGAACTAATGCGCGCGCACAAAGCTGCGAAGCGCAAAAAGCAATTCAAAGAATTTCTTTTCCAAGTTGCCGCACACTCGTGGTTGATTGCTTTCGCTGTGGTCTTCATATTCCCGCTCTTTATTGTTCTTGGAACTTCGCTGATGAGCTGGGAACAAGCATCAAATCGTGATCTCTGGCCAAACCCGTTCATTTGGGAAAACTATGTTGAGGTCTTTACGTCAGTACCGTTTCTAAAGTGGACGTTCAACACACTTTTCGTTTCCGTAGTTTCTGCGGTTGGAACTGTGGTCTCCTGTGTGCCGCCTGCATATGTGCTTTCACATCTGCAGTGGAAAGGGCGTCAGCTTTCCTTCATGTTCATTCTGTCGACCATGATGTTGCCTGGCCAAGTCACGATGATTCCGGTCTATGTGATTTTCGCTAAACTCAACTGGATTCCTTCATTCTTACCACTCACTGTGCCAGCGTTTTTCTCAAGCGCTTTTTCTATCTTCTTGCTGCGTCAATTCTTCGTCAGCATTCCGAATGAAATTACAGATGCGGCCCGTATCGATGGATGCAGCGAATTGAAATTGCTGCTCCGCATCATCATCCCGCTTGCAAAACCAGCAATTGCCGCTGTGGGTCTCTTCTCATTCTTGGGTGCGTGGAACGACTTCTTCGGTCCACTTCTGTACTTGAGTGATAATCAGGATCTGTGGACACTCGGTATCGGCCTCAATTCCTTCAAGGGACTTCACGCCGCAAACAACTCTTTGATGATGGCAGCATCAGCACTCTTTATGGCACCAATCATCATCTTGTTCTTCTTCGCACAGAAGGTATTCATCGAGGGTGTCACTCTGACAGGTGTTAAGGGCTAACCACCGAAAGGTGCGGTACCGGACCAGCACGGTCCAAGTTCTAGCAGGTCACTATTTGCGCCCTTGACAACTTGTTCCATGTCAAAAACTGTGTTGTTCTTGATGTCCGCAAAAACCAAGTTGTATCCGCCTAATGGTGTGATTGCTTTGGTGGTGACATAGAAGACGTACTGACTTGCGTCCTCATATGGGTAAGAATCTGACGATTCGTAATTGCGATCATCAAAGGGAAGTCGCTTAGCTGGTCGACCGTCGTAGTAACCAAAGTAGATGCTGTCGTGACGAGAGTCTTGAATCTGTGTGTACAGGAATTTCTCGCTATCTACACCGATGGGGTAATAGGTTGAGAAACCTTCTTCGGTTGCCATCTGTGTCACGACGCCATCGCGCAAAAGCCAAATCTTCTCGCCTCGTTCGAACAACAAGCCTTTGCCGTCCGCAGTGAAGTACGGCATTGAAGATTCTTCTGTTCCATCAGTCAGAAGCTGGAAGTTGCTGCCGTCCATCTCGATGGTGGCGAGTGCACCATTTTGTTTAAAAGCAATCGTTTTGCCATCGGGGGAGAATTTGGGATCTTCATCGCGCTTACCGTTTGGACCAGTCAAATTGATGGGCTCAGCCCAATGTTGACCATCCCAATGTGTGACGAAAACATCCCACTCATTTTCATTCAAGCCAGCAGCGCTCGCCATGAAGGTGAATGATTTTCCGTCAGGTGAGAAATGTGCATTAATGGGCGACACAACCGTCGTCCAATCTGCTCCAACCTCAGTCATCTTGCGCGCGGTGAGATCAACCATGTACAGGCGTGAATCCCAGGCGCCGTAGTCGCTGTATCGATGGTAGATCACAACGCCTTTGAGATAAGGAACTCCGTTGGAATCAAATGCCGGTGTGGCCATCGCGCATGAACTGAGGATGCTGACAGCAATGAGTGACAGAGCAATTCGCGTTTTTCGCATCACAGAGAATCCTTTTGTAGAGCCCAAGACTAACTTCAAATAGTGTCAATTTGGCTTATTTTTCCTTACTTTTTCGCGTATTGTCACACTATGCTCAACATCAAACCCACCATGCATTTTGCACATAGTGGATTACATGGTGCAAGCAAACCTGCCAACTCACTATCTGCGATTGTTGCCGCGGCAGATGCTGGCTATGGCGTTGAAATTGATATTCAGGTATCGAAAGATGGAATTCCTTTCATCATCCACGAAGACAACACTTTTACCGACACCGGAGTGAATCTCCACATTCCGAACACTTCGTCGGAAGTTCTTCAAGAACTTTCATTCAAGGCAACAGGCGAAAGAATTGCAACCCTGCAGCAAGTTTTTGAAGCAATTCCA
>JBEGON010000149.1:0-7081 GCA_041181965.1 Actinomycetota bacterium | reverse complement strand
GAACACATCATTGATTTGTATGCGGGTGCAGGTTTGTTTTCTGTTCCACTTGCAGACGCTGTTGGATTGGGTGGCCGCCTCGACGCTATTGAGGGTGACAACGACGCAGCTCGCGCATTGAAAAAGAACGTATCGCGATTCGCACAAGCTCAAGCGTCTTCTGGTGATGTTTTGTCATGGTTGAAACGTTCAGGCGTCAAAAAGTGTGATGCTGTCGTTCTCGATCCTCCACGTGTGGGTGCCGGCAAAGAAGTGTTGCAAGCAATTGCGCGTTTGAAGCCATCACGAATTGTGTATGTTGCCTGCGATCCGGCCGCACTTGCCCGCGACATTGCTGATTTGGCCGAATTGGGCTTCAAACCTACGGAAATATCTGCAAGGGATGCGTTTCCGATGACAGGTCATTTCGAGACGATTGTGCGGTTCAACTAAGATATCTTGATATCAAGATAAATCAGAGGGACCGCTCATGACCCATCCGAACTCATTCGATTCTCGCTCGACATTGTCTGTCGGTGCACAGTCATTCACGTACTTTGATATCTTAAAAGTAGCTGGATCGAAAACTCTTCCGTTTACCCACAAGGTTCTCCTAGAGAATCTCTTGCGTTGTGAAGATGGTGCCAATATCACCGCGGCTCAGATCAAAGCTCTTGGTGCCTGGGATGCATCAGCAGAACCTTCTGAAGAAATCCAATTCACCCCAGCTCGCGTCATCATGCAGGACTTCACTGGTGTGCCATGCGTCGTCGACCTCGCAACCATGCGTGAAGCAGTGAAAGAACTCGGCGGCGATCCACAAAAGATTAATCCTTTGGCGCCTGCCGAATTGGTGATTGACCACTCAGTTATTTCTGACAACTTCGGTGCCAAGAATTCTTTCGATCTCAACGTCGCACTTGAATACGAACGGAATCATGAACGCTACGTGTTCTTACGTTGGGGCCAAACAGCATTTAGTGAATTCAAAGTTGTTCCACCAGGAACTGGCATCGTTCATCAAGTCAACATTGAACACCTTGCACGCACCATCATGGTTCGCAATGGTGTTGCGTACCCAGACACTGTTGTTGGTACCGACTCACACACCACCATGGTCAACGGCCTTGGTGTTTTAGGTTGGGGTGTCGGTGGCATCGAAGCCGAAGCAGCAATGCTCGGTCAGCCGGTGTCAATGTTGATTCCACGCGTTGTTGGTTTCAAACTCACAGGAACATTGCCAACCGGTGCCACTGCTACCGACTTGGTATTGACGATTACACAGCTTCTTCGCAAACACGGCGTTGTTGGAAAATTCGTTGAGTTTTATGGCGAAGGCGTTGCGTCAGTTCCGCTCGCTAACCGCGCAACCATTGGCAATATGAGCCCTGAATACGGTTCAACTGCGGCCATCTTCCCAATCGATGGCGAAACCATGCGTTACCTCGAACTCACTGGTCGATCAGAAGAGCAGATTGCTTTGGTTGAGGCGTATGCAAAACAGCAAGGTTTGTGGCTTGATCCAAAGGCACCGGGTTATGTCGAGCCGGTGTACAGCGAATACCTCGAACTTGATCTCTCAACCATCGTGCCTTCAATTGCTGGTCCAAAGCGTCCGCAAGATCGCGTCATTCTGAGTGAAGCAAAGTCGGCATTTGAAGCGGCGTTGCCAACCTACTCAGCAGAGCCACACAAAAAAGCTCCGGTGCACTTGAGCAATGGCATCGAGACCGAACTCGTCAATGGTGCAGTCGTTATTGCGTCGATCACGTCATGCACCAATACCTCAAATCCATCAGTGATGTTGGGCGCAGGCTTGTTGGCGCGGAATGCGGTGGCAAAAGGTTTGACGTCAAAACCGTGGGTCAAGACGACACTTGCACCGGGTAGCCAAGTTGTGACTGATTACTACGAAAAAGCGGGACTCACTAGCTCGCTCGAAGCGTTGGGCTTCAACTTGGTGGGATATGGCTGTGTCACCTGTATCGGTAACAGCGGTCCTCTGCCAGAAGAAATTTCGGCAGCAGTCAATGCCGAAGACCTCACTGTTGTTTCGGTGTTGTCAGGCAACCGCAACTTCGAAGGTCGCATTAATCCAGACGTCAAGATGAACTACCTGGCCTCACCTCCATTGGTTATCGCTTACGCACTTGCTGGCACCATGGACTTCGACTTCGAAAAAGATTCATTGGGCAATGACAAAGATGGAAATCCTGTCTACTTGCGCGATATCTGGCCAACGCCCGCAGAAGTGCAGTCGACCATTGACGCAGCAATCGATCGCGACATGTTTGCGAGTCGTTATGCAAGTGTCTTTGATGGTGATTCGCGCTGGAAGGGATTGCCAGTTCCGACCGGAGACACTTTTGCGTGGGATAGCAAGTCGACCTACGTTCGCAAACCGCCGTACTTCGAAGGTATGAAGCGTGAACCAAGTGCCGTTCATGACATTACGGGTGCACGTGTACTTGCGAAGCTTGGCGATTCGGTGACGACTGACCACATTTCACCAGCGGGTTCAATCAAAGCTGGAACTCCTGCAGCCCAGTACCTCGATGCCAACGGCGTTGACAAGAAGGATTACAACTCCTACGGATCGCGCCGCGGAAATCACGAAGTCATGATTCGTGGAACCTTCGCCAATATTCGTTTGCGCAATCAGTTGCTCGACAATGTTGAAGGTGGTTACACCCGCGACTTCACTAAAGCAGATGCGCCTCAGTCGTTTATTTATGACGCGTCCATCAATTATCAAAATGCTGGTATTCCGCTCTGCATTCTTGCGGGTAAGGAGTACGGCTCTGGCTCATCTCGCGACTGGGCAGCGAAGGGCACCGCACTTCTCGGAGTGAAGGCTGTGATTGCTGAGTCATACGAACGCATTCACCGCTCAAACCTGATTGGTATGGGTGTGCTTCCGTTGCAGTTCCCGGCAGGACAAACTGCTGATTCTCTGGGACTCACTGGCGAAGAGGTGTTCAACTTTGTCGGAGTCGAAGCACTCAACGCCGGCACTACTCCAAAGACTGTTGCAGTGACTGCAACCAAAACCGATGGCACCGCGGTGAAGTTCGATGCGGTTGTTCGCATCGATACGCCAGGTGAAGCGGATTACTACCGTCATGGCGGCATCCTTCAGTACGTATTGCGTTCATTGCTCTAAACGTGTCAGTGGTGGTGCGCACAATGTCTTTGTGCGCACCATTGCTATTTCTGAATCGTCCTATTGGCCAAGTGAAGTTTCGCCTGTTGGGCATCCTGACCATGAGCGCACTTTGGTGAAATGGCTGCTGGACAACCTGCCAAGTGATATTCGCGCCGTGATTGTGATGCATCGGCATTTGCCAGTTCTGTTGCATTTTGCGGATTCATATTTCGACAACGCACTCGACGGTGTACGTCAGGCATACGCCACTGCGCGCGCCGATCTCGGGGCACACGTTCCTCCGGAAGTGATTGCTGCAGCCCTCAAAGGCATTGAAGTCATTGGTTCCACCATGCGCAGTCACTCAGAGTTTGTGGCAGTAATGCGCGAAATGCACTGCGAGGATTAATCCGTGGCGCTCAAGATTGGTGAAATGAATTCAATTTGCCACTGACGCACATTGCGATCTCGCAACCACTCGGTGAGTGACGTTTCGGATTGCAATGCTTCCTCAGGATTCCAGCAAAACTGTCGAATGGGTTCGGGGGAGACAAGCACTTCGGGTGCAATTTCTAATTCGGTGGCAATCGCGCTGAGCGCGGGGCGAACCTTTTCCCAACGCGCGGCAGCATCTGGATTGCGCTCTGCCCATGCTTTTGGAGGTGGAATGGCTCCTGATTTCTTGACAGCCACCGGCAGTTGATGATCAGGCAAAGCCAATGCCCGTTGCCGAATTTCCCACATTGCATCCGCGGAAGACTTGTGAGAGCGGTTGCGCAGACTTGAAAGCATAAACACGTCTCGAGCTGACTTCAAAGGCAATTTTGCGACATCAACGATTGCTGCGTCTGGCATGACGCGACCTACTGCTTTGTCGCGCACTTGTGCATGTTCGTCTCGCCACTTCCACAACTCTCGAGCGATAGCGAGTTGTCGAGGATCTCGCACAGTATGAATCCCGCTTAACTTTCGCCACGCTTCTTCTGGTGGTGCCGCTGGTTTCCAGCCCACCAGATATTCAAATTCCTGTTGCGCCCATGACCAGCGATCACGTTCTTCTAGTTGTGTGCGCAGAATTTCGCGAAGTTCAATCAGAAGTTCGACGTCAAGAGCGGCGTAATTGAGCCAAGGTTCAGGAATTGGACGAGTGGACCAGTCGGCAGCGCTGTGTTCTTTGGCGAGTGAAATATCCATCTCAGATTGCAGCAAGGAACTCAAGCCAACCTTTGGTTTGCCCAATAGGCGTCCTGCATATTCCGTATCAAAAAGTGATTGTGGATTAATTCCCACTTCGCGCAAACACGCCAAGTCTTGAGTTGCCGCATGCAAAATCCACTCTTCTTCCCGCAATGGTTCGAAGATTGGTGTAAGGGAATCGAATGCTGTGGGATCAATAAGAAAAGTGCCAGAGCCTTCGCGGCGCACTTGCACGAGATATGCCCGCTGTGAGTATCGGTAGCCACTCGCGCGCTCCGCATCAATGGCAATTGGTCCGCTACCTGCAACGAGTTGTGAAATGGCGAGGTCGAGTTGATGTGACGTTTCGATGAGATCAGGCAAACCTTCGCGAGGTTGCGTCAGGAGATTCGCAGGGGGAGTTTCTTCGGGAAGTGCTTCATCACTTGCGTTGTGCGACATTAATGCTGCTCACGCCTTCTGGAAGTGGTGCTAGGCCCGCGGCCTGCGCCAACAAATCGCACCACGCAATGATGGATGCAGCAACGCTTTCATTTTCGGCCACTGTCCAGGAAGCGCGAATCTCGATAGAACCTTCTGGCAGTCGATCAGCGATATCGCCAAACGATTGAGATCCAGATCGTGACACTGTGGCGCTTAATGCCACGCCTTCGATATTGCGCTCGGACAATGCATCGCGCACCCATGACCAACCAACTTCGAGAAGTAGCGGGTCTGTCACCATTTCTGATTCAAGATCTGCTCGCACGAATGCAACACAGCGGATATGACCGTCCCAGGCTTCTTGAGGTTGTGGTTCGTACAAAATGACGAGACGGCCATTGCCAATCTCATCGTCGCCATCCACAACATCCGCAAGGATGGCTGCGGTGTGCGTTGCTAAACGAGCTGGAGCCGGCGCAGAATCGAGAGAAATGTCGCTGCGAATTTGTCGGTCGTTTAGTGCAGACGTAATTTCGTCGGCTACTAATTCCCATGAACGCGGCATTGGTTAAATCTAAATCAATAGCATTTGTCTATCTTTGAGACTCGCCGTTCACCTTCGTATCTAAATCAGCCAAGTACATTTCGCGCATGGCAATCGTGATGGCTCTTCTGAGCAGTGTGATGTACGGCATCGCTGATTTTCTCGGCGGTAGTCAAGCCAAACGCTTACCTGTGACTTTTGTTGTCGGTGTTTCGCAATTCTTTGGCTTACTCACCGCAATCATCGTTGCCCTCGTGACACGTGCGGAATGGAATGCCCAAGCAATTCCACACGCAATGCTTGCCAGTGTCACTGGCTTCGCAGGTTTGATGATGTTTTACAAGGCTCTCGCGACGGGTCGCATGGGAATCGTGTCCCCGATCGCGTCTCTCGGTGTATTGGTGCCGCTCGCATTCGGATTGCTATCGGGAGAAATTCCTTCCGGAATTCAAATTCTCGGAATTGTGGTTGCGGTGGTTGGCATTGTGTTGGCGAGTGGGCCTGAGCTCACTGGTGCGGCTGACCCCAAGCCAGTGATGCTTGCGGTAGGTGCGGCATTGGGATTTGGATTGTGTTTCCTCTTCATTGCGCATGGCAGCGAATACAGCGTTGCGACCACCATGGTGGTCATGCGGTTGCAGACAGTTCCCATTGCTGCTGTCATTGCGTATTTCACGAAGTCATTCGTGCGACCTGAACGCAAAGAGGTGGGTTGGCTTGCCATCATTGGTGCATTCGATAACGGGGCTAACTTGGCGATGGGCTATGCGGCATCTCTCGGGATGTTGAGCATTGTTTCTGTTTTGGCGTCGCTCTATCCAGTGGTCACAGTGTTGATGGCATTGTGGATTTTCAAAGAAAAGTTGATGCCGGTGCAGTATTTCGGTGTCGCCACAGCACTTCTGGGTGTTTGCGCAATTACCGCTGGTTAGTGCTTGCGCACTAAGGCGATTGCATTGATGCAATAGCGATCATCTGTGGGATGGCCGAAACCTTCGCCATGGAAAACATGCCCTAAGTGTCCGTCGCACGCAGCACATCGCACTTCAACGCGTTTCATAAACAGGCTTCGGTCTTCAATTAAGACCACTCCGTCATCGGATGATGGTTTCCAAAATGCTGGCCATCCGCAATGCGCATCAAACTGAGTGTCAGCATCAAATAATCGATTACCGCAACCGCGGCAGACGTAATAGCCAGCTGCAGGAGTTTTTTCGTATTCAACCGAGAAAGGCGCCTGCGTGCCGTGCTTTCGCAAAACATCAAATGCGAGCGGTTCTAGTGAGTCTTTCCATGTTGGCAGTGCCCCGTGGAGCGCAAAGGTGAAACCGTCTTCTTCAAACGTTATTTGCGCTGATTGTTCAATCAACGAATCCAGTGCTGGGAATGTGTCTTGCTTCGCACTTGCGACGGTGCTGGTGGTGAGAGCAAGTTGCTGGATGAGTCCTTCGCTGGCCATGGCTTCAATCAATCGCGGTCCACCTTCGACGGATAGTCGAACGAGTCCTTGTTCACGCAGACCAGTCAGGGCTTCGTCGAGAGAAATGTTTGACGTGTTGATTACGATGTCGGCGAATGATCGAGCGTCCGACGCAGAGGCTTCATCGCGGGTCATCACTACGAGTTGTGGATTGCCGACCAATCCGAGTGCTTCTCGCTTCTTCACAAGCTCTTGCTGCAAAGTGATGGGCCGATACTTTTCGCGAATTGCAGTTTGGTATCCAACAATCACGGCATCTGATACAGCCCTAGTTGCGAGCATCCATCGCAAATCTGCGGCGTTGCTCAAACCT
>JBEGON010000148.1:0-15072 GCA_041181965.1 Actinomycetota bacterium | reverse complement strand
GCTCGAAGCTGCATGAATTTGGTGCGTACGCATTGTTCAATGCGATGGGAGAACCTGCCTCAAAGACAGGTTGGGCACGTGTCTACATCAATGGCGTCGATAAAGGTTTGTACCTCAATGTTGAGACGATCGATGACATTTTTCTGAGCAAACGTTTTACCGACAACACCCAACACCTTTACGAAGGTATTGCGTTTAATGATTTCAAAGTTGGCAACGCAGACGGTGACAAGAACTCGGGCCATTTCTTGGTTGACGAAGGTTGGAAGAAGATTCCAAACAAGAATGACCTCAACACCATGATTAATGCGCTCAACGTGACTGACAACGCAAAATGGTGGTCGCGACTGAATACATATTGGAATCGAACCGAACTGATCAATCACATGGCGATTGAGAATTTCCTCGGACATTGGGATGGGTACTCCGGGCCGATCATCAATAACTATTTCATCCGCTCGAATGCAGCAGGAAAGTTCGTGATGATTCCATGGGGATTGGATCAAACTTTTGGTGAAAATCGCAATGTAAAGCGCAAAGGATTGACGTTTAGCTTTTCGATGCTTGCAGCGAAGGTCGCATTTCCATGGTCTGGGGAATTTGGCTTCGCTGCGACCATGCCTCGCGGTCAGTTCTACACGCGTTGCATTGCCTATTCCCCTTGCAAAATCACGTACCTCAAGGCATTGAAGACTGTCAGCGCAAAAGCAACGTCGATGAAACTAGTCGACAAAATGAAAGCGGCTGCAAAGCTCACTTCATCATTGCGTGTTGGACTAAACGCTGCCGTGACAACAAACACTTACAAATTCGTTGCACTTCAACAGACGGCCGTAGCCAAACTGTTGAAGGCAAACAAAATTAAGTAAGTCTTAGCCGCGCAAAGCCGCTGCAAGCTGACGGAAGTCTTCGACGAGAATGTCCATCTCGCGTTGACCATGCGCCAAACTCACAAGCCATTGCTCATCCAAACCTGGAGGCGTGATGATGCCTCGATTCAAACTCCATAGCCATGACAACTCGGCAATTCCAAAGTCAGTTGCTTTGTAATCTCGGTAATTGCGCACAGGCTCAGTCGCCCACGTGACACAACCTTTGATACCAAAACCAGTTGTTTGAGCTGGCAATTGATATTCAGCAATGATGTCACTGATCGCATTGAGTGCGAAGTTATTGAGTTCTTCTGCTTTGCCGAGTGCCGCTGGAGTGCAAATCAAATCGATTGCTTCGACACCAGCCATCGCCAATGGATTGCCGTTGAACGTACCGAAGTGCGGCATGCGTCCATCAGTCACAGCGTCCATGAAATGTCTCTTGCCGCCAAAGGCTGCTAGTGGAACGCCACCACCAATTGATTTCGCAAGTGTGATCAAGTCAGGTTCGACGTTGAGTCGTTGTGCAGCACCCTGCCAACCTGCAGTCAAACCAGTTTTTACTTCATCAAAAATCAAAATGATGTTGTAACGATCGCATAGTTCGCGCACACCTTCGAGGTAACCCTCGTCTGGAAGCACAATGCCAATGTTTTCAAGAACTGGTTCCACGATGAAACAAGCGATCGAATCCGCATGTTCTTTGAACTTGCGTTCAAGTGCTTCAAGATCGTTGAACGGAACAACGTGGACTGTCCCAGCAACTGTTGCTTCTGGAACTACAGCGATTGGGTTGTCGGCAGGACCGGCCTTGTCAATCGATGGCTTCGATGACACAGTGAATGGGTCGTAGCTGCCGTGGTAGCCACCTTCAACTTTGACGACATCCATCTTGCCGCTGGCCGCTCGCGCAGTGCGCAATGCGTACATGGTGGCCTCGGTGCCAGAGTTTGCAAAACGAATCTGATCGATGCCGAAACGTGTGGTGAGCTTCTCTGCAGCACTGCGTGCGATTGGAGAAGGGGTGACAAAAAGTGTGCCAACTTCAAGGACATCTTGCAGATGTTTCACGACAACCGGATTCAGATGGCCAGCGAGCATGGCGCCAAACCCCATCGATAAGTCGAGGAGGTCGCGACCATCTACGTCTTTCATCCACGCGCCACGCGCCGATGCAATTGAGATTGGGTAAGGATCCCAATGCTGGAAACTAGAGGTCACACCAAGTGGAATAGTTTTTGCTGCGCGGTCGAATTCAATTCCGCTGCCGGCAGTGTGTTTGGTGAAACGTTCCCATTCGGATTGCAACAGAGAGGCAATCTTTTCGCGGGATAGTGGTTGGGATTGTTCTGGCAGCTTACGAAATGTTTCGTGATGAGGCTGCTTCGTCGTCATGCTGGTCATGATGCTGAGTACCCAGTTTGTTGACCCCTATGGTCAAAGAAACAAGTACGCTCCTTTGCGTCTTGCGGCTGAGTGTAGCCATAAGTGCAAAAACTGCACGTTTCTTCACAAAGTATTGAATTCTTTAGAAACTAAAGTGTTATTTATTGTCGAAAACTTTGATTTGTCCAAGGTAACAAGCGACCCAGGTCCGTTGTGCAATGGGGTCAAAAGTGACCCCGATTGGTTCTTTGCAGACGTCAATTGTCTGTAGGACTTTCATATCGGAAGTGCGAATTTTGCTCAAAGTTTCGCCGTAAAAGTTCACCGCAAACAAAGCGGTGCCATCGGAAGAGATCGCCAAGCTGCGAGGTGCTTTGCCGGTCTTCACTGTCTTGATGATTTTCTTCTTGACCAAGTCATATGCAGCAACTTTTTCTACTGCATTCAAAGTCGCGTAAAGCTTGGTGCCATCTGGTGAAAGCACGATCGCGCGAACGCCAGAGCCAACTGCGAACTTGGTTTCCTTGAAAGTGTTGAGGTCAATGCGATGGACGCGATTGCTACCCATTTCTGCAATGTACGCATAACGACTGTCAGGTGAAACGGTGATGCCGCGCGGATAGCGTCCGATGTACATCGTCTTCACCACTTTTTGAGTTGCGGTCGAAATGATGTTGAGGTCCCAGCTGCACCAGTTTGTGACGAGTACAAAACGATTATCTGGAGTGATGTCAACAACTTTTGGAACGCTGCCAACTCGATAGACGTTGTCAATCTTCTTTGTTGCGAGATTTACACGATAAAGAAAACTGCGATCAGTGCTGTCTTTTGGCGTGCATGTATCGAGACCTTCAGCACCGAAGCCGCTTCCGTACATCGAGTAATTGGTTGCGTACAAGTATTTGCCGTCAGGTGAGAACACGCCTTCAACTGGAGCACCACGTGAGACACCTTTGAATTGTGGGAAACCAAAATCACTTAATGTCACCGTGTCTTTGATGGTTTTGATCAACGACATGGTCGGTGCGTCGTACAGCGTGATGGAGTGGCGGTACATCATGTTGAAAGCAGCAACGAGACCTTTTCCATCTGTGTGCACAGACTTCGGTGTGATGTTGCCTTTAATTGTTTTTGCCAAAACCATGGTGGTTTCTGCGGTTGTTCCAGCCGCTTCGACTTGTGCAGGTGCAAGCGCAATTGATCCAACTACGAGAGCAGCGACGAAGATTTTTTTCATTGACTCACCCACGACAAAACTTCGCGCGCAGTATCTTCGAGAGTGCGTGGCTTGAATCCCAATGCGAGCGCCTTTGCATTCCTCACTGCCAACATGGGGCTGAGTTCTCCGCCAGTCCACAGGGGATAGTCATCGTCTTCTTTTGCATCAATCCAGTTGAGTTTCGCATCTGGATTTACTGCATCGCGGGTGCGAGTGAGGAATTCACTGAATGTATGCCCAGGTGTTGAAGCGGCCGCGTTGATTGGACCAGTCACATCTTTTTCAATTGCAAGCATGGTGAGTTCGGCCAAATCTCTTGCATCGATGTATTGCATCGGCGCATCGGTTGGATTTGGGCATTCCACAACTGCGTTGTCGCGCATGCGTCGCACCCATGTTGGATAACGGTCGGTGTAGTCATATTGGCCGAGCACATATGTGGGCCGAATAATGAGTGCGTCTGGGTAGTGCAAGAGTGTTGCTTCTTCGCACAAAACTTTGAGTGGTCCGTATGTATGACCATCAATCGGTACTGTGATCGGATCGGCACTCAACACTTTCTTGGTTGATGCGAGTTCTGCGCTTTCATCAGAACCATCAACAATGTTGTTGCTGTACACCGACACCGTTGAAATCAAAACGTATTTCTTGATGCGACCAGCTAGCACGTCGTACATCGCGTGAATCTCATGTGGGCGGTAAGCGCACGTATCGACGACCACATCCCAGGAGCCAGTTTGGAGTGCCGTGAAATCGGTCGTGCGATTGCCAATCAAACTGACAGCCCCGGCTGGGAGGGGGAGGGTGGCATTGCCGCGATGGAATACCCAAACCTCATGCCCGCGATGAAGAGCCGCTTCGACCATGGCACGACCAACAAAGCGGGTGCCACCGAGGAAGAGGATTTTCACGGGTGAATTCTGCGGGAATCAGCCGATGAGGCGAAATTAAGCGCGTGCGCCCTTTGCCTTGAGGGCGGCGAGGTGTTCACGGTATTCGGCGAACACCGTTTCTGGGTCGCCTTCCATGCGGATTTCGCCGCGTTCGAGCCAGATGATGCGACTGCAGGAATCTTTGATGGCCTTTTCGTTGTGGTTGACCATCAAGATGGCGCCAGCCGAATCAGTGATTTCTTTGAGGCGACGCTCACTCTGTTCTCTAAAGCCAGCATCACCGGTCGCAAGAGCTTCGTCAATCAACAAGATTTCTGGTGCAGTCACTGTGGAGATTGCAAACTTCAATCGTGCTTTCATACCGCTCGAGTACGTGCTCACTGGAAAGTGAATGCTGTCGCGGACTTGGCTGTTGTTGATCACTTCTTGGTAGTACTCGCGAACTTGCTTTGGTGTGAAACCTTTAGCAAGAAGTGCAATGCGAATGTTGCGCGCACCACTCAACTCTTTGATCATCGCATTTGAGACACTCAACATTTCGGGAACTGCAGATGCAAACACTTCACCTTTTGTTGCCTGCTGCTGTCCGGCAATCACGCGAATCAAACTTGATTTACCAGAACCGTTGGTGCCAATGAGGCCAACAGTCTCGCCGCGATAAACCATGAAGGACACATCTTTGACCGCATGAACAATTTCCTTCTTGCCTTTAAGTTGCGCAAGTAGTCGTGCAAGTGTGCTGGAGTCTTGACGTTGAGCACGTACTGCGTAGTCGATGCTGACATGCGAAACGATGAGTACTGGTTCCTGACTAGTTGTCACGATTGTCACGCCTCCAATACATCAAAAGGCCGATGATGAGAAGCGTTGCGGTAAGTGAAACTACGTAGATAACGTTGAATTTCGTTACATGATGAAGATTTGGACTCAATGCAGTACGAGTGAATTTCAACACCAAGGCAGCGGGATTGTTCTCAGCAATGATGCGGATTCCATCAGGAAGGGTTGAGAAGCGCTTTTCGACATCGTAGAAAACGCCAGACATGAACATGAGCACTCGAATGATGAGTGGAACTGTTTGTGCAGCGTCTCGCACAGAGTCAATGATGAGTGCACCAAACAGTGCAAGCGCCAAACTCAACAGTGCTGTCAACAAGAAAATGAATGGAACTGTTAGCCACCAAATGGTTGGGCGACTTCCACCGAGCATTGCGATAGGAAATAGCATCAGTAGCGATGGTATGGATCGCAGAGTAGCTTGAATAGTTGCAGAAATTGGCAGCAAGATTCGCGGAAGTCGCAAACTCTCTGCAAGGTCCTGCCCTTTCATCAGTGACTGCGACGCAGTCGTGAAAGTTGTGGAGAACAACTGCCAGGTAAACACTCCGGCAATCAAGAATGTAATGAACTGCGAAGAGTCACCCTTGGTGCCAAGCAGCACGCCGAATGTGAAGTAGTAGGTGATGCTCAACAGCACTGGGTTGATGAAATCCCAAAAGAGACCCAAGTTGTTGGCGATGGTCGCGACGATCGTGCGACCAATTGAGTAGTGCCAGGTGAAATGGCGTAATCGGATGCACTCGCGGACGTAATTCTTGAGCGACCGATAGGCGTTGACAGCTGGGAGATTGTGAGCGACAGCAAGAGCCTTCGCTTCTTCCCTGCTGAGGGGCATGACACTCCTAGACGCTGCGCTGAACTCGGGAAATCGTAGTGGGCGTCCTCTCGTCCATGTGACTTTTGACCGAGTGAGGGTGTGTGCTGCCTCGCTAGGCTTTTGGCTGAAGTCACAACCACTTTAAGGAATGTCGTGTCAAGCAGTCTCTACATAACGTCAGCCGAGGCGCATGCTGGAAAAAGCATTGTCGCGCTCGGAGTGATGGAGACGCTTGCTCGTCGAGTTGATCGCATCGGTGTATTTCGCCCGGTGGTTTCGGAAAGCGACAAAGCAAATTCACTGGTCGAGTTGTTAGTGCAGCGCTACGAGCTCGACATTGATTACAAAACTGCATGCCCTTTCACTTATCAAGACATCGCCGAGCATCTTGAAGCGGGAAATCCTGAACGAGTCATTGCAGACGTGGTTGATGCGTATTCAGCAATCAAGTCAAAGTATGACTTTGTTCTCATCATCGGCACAGACTTTGTTGGACCTGCTGCTGCTAGCGAATTTGATCTCAACGCAGAACTCGCCGCGAATCTCGGTAGTCCAGTTTTGCTTGTGATGTCTGCACAAGAAAAAGATGATCACCAAATACGTGCTTCACTTGGTAGTGCCCGTCACGTACTCGTCGACAACGGTTGTTCAGTTGTGGCCACAATCGTTAATCGCGCATCCGCAGATCGAGTGGAAAAACTTCGTGCTGAATTGCGAGATCAGAGCGAACCTACTTTTGTCATTCAGGATGTTCCACTTCTTGCGGCATTAACTGTCGGTGAAGTTGCTGATGGACTTAATGGCGAAGTGATTTCTGGTGATGGTCCAAATCTTCAACGCGAAGTAGATCGATATGTTGCAGGTTCAGGCCATGTTCCGATGGTGTTGGATTTGATGGACTCTGGTGCATTACTTATTGCAGCGGGCGATCGTGCCGATCTTGCGGTAGCTGCGGCAGCAGTTGCGGCAAGCCCTGACTACCCAACTCCGGCCGGACTTTTGCTCACATGTGGAGTGGTTCCTGACGAACACACGATTCGATTGCTTCGTTCAACGCAATTGCCAGTGGTCGCGGTCAAACCAGATACTTATCAAACATTGCATGCACTGGATCAACTTCGCGGTGAAATTCGGGTGGGAAGTCGTCGCAAGATTGCCGTCGCACTCGCAGAATTTTCTGCGGCAGTTGATGCGGAACTTTTAGCAGAACGCATTCAATTGTCCCGTCCATCAGCCGTAACACCTCTGATGTTTTCTGCCAATGTGATGGAACGCGCTCGTGCGGATCGCAAACACATTGTGCTTCCAGAAAGTGATGATGAACGAATTTTGTGGGCAACCGATGAATTGATTCACGGTGGCATTGTTGACATCACTTTGCTTGGCGATCCAGCTACAGTGCAAGCGCGCGCGAAACATTTAGGAATCGATATCGCTGGTGCCAACATTGTCGATCCCGAAACATCTCCACTCATTGAAGAGTTTGCAACCGAGTATGAACGTCTGCGTTCACACAAAGGTGTTACGAAGAAGGACGCACTCGACCGCGTTACGGATCCCACATACTTTGCAACGCTTCTTGTACATCTTGGCTATGCAGATGGCATGGTGTCCGGTGCTACGCACACGACCGCCGAAACAATTCGGCCTGCTTTTGAAATCATCAAGACCAAACCTGGGGTTTCGCTTGTTTCGAGCACATTCTTGATGTGTTTGCCTGACCGAGTCTTGGCTTTCGCCGACTGCGCAGTGAATCCTGATCCGACAGCAGAACAACTTGCAGACATTGCTGCATCAACTGCGGAAACAGCTAATGCATTCGGGATCGAACCTCGAGTTGCGATGTTGTCTTACTCAACTGGTGAATCAGGAACAGGTGCGGATGTCGACAAGGTACGTGCTGCGACCGCACTTTTCGCTGCTGCGCATCCAGAGCTACCGGTTGCGGGTCCAATCCAGTACGACGCGGCCGTGGACGCAGGGGTTGGTAAAGCAAAAATGCCTGACAATCCAGTAGCCGGACAAGCAACAGTTTTGATCTTCCCTGACCTCAACTCAGGAAACACTGCCTACAAAGCAGTGCAGCGTTCAGCAAACGCAGTCGCCGTCGGTCCCGTTCTGCAGGGTTTGAAAAAGCCAGTCAACGACTTGTCACGTGGTTGCACTATTCCTGACATCGTCAACACCGTAGCCATCACAGCAATTCAGGCACAGACATCGAGTGCGAAATAGCATGCGTGCGCTTATCCTGAACGCGGGATCGTCATCACTCAAGTTTCAAGTTATTGATACTGAGTCACGTCAATGTTTGAGCAAGGGTCTGGTAGAACGAATTGGCTCTGTTGGCGTTACATACTCTTCAGCATTGAATGAAATGATGGAGAAACTTGTAGCAGATGCAATTCCATTGGAATCTATTCAGGTTGTCGGACACCGTGTTGTGCACGGCGGTAAAACTTTTTCAGAATCAGTTTTGCTCGATGATAAAGCAGTAGCGGAAATCGAAAAGATAATTCCGCTCGCTCCATTGCACAATCCAGCAAATGTCGCGGTCATCAAAGAATTGCGAAAACTCGTGCCACATGTGCCGCACGTTGCTGTTTTTGACACTGCCTTTCACGCAACTCTCCCTGAAGTCGCATATACGTATGCTCTCAATGCACAAGTGTCAGAGAAATATGGAATTAGACGCTACGGATTCCATGGAACCAGCCATCGATATGTGGCGACTGAAACCGCGCGTTTTCTCGGCAAGAGTCTCGATGAAACTTCATTGATTATTTGCCACATCGGCAATGGTGCGTCTGTCGCAGCGGTGATGAATGGACAAAGCATTGACACTTCAATGGGATTCACGCCACTTGAAGGTTTAGTCATGGGCACTCGTACTGGCGACATTGATGCTGGAATCTTGTTTCATCTGGCACGCGAAGAGAATTTCACCATTAGTCAGCTTGATTCCCTCGTCAATAAAGAGAGCGGACTACTCGGACTTTCTGGTGAGACTGATATGCGCGAGATTCGTTCACGCGATCTTTCAGGTGATAAAGCTGCGCAACTCGCTCGTGCCGTGTATGCCTATCGCATCCGCAAATACATCGGTGCCTACATGACTTTGCTGCCGAACCTTGATGCTGTTGTCTTCACTGCCGGAGTGGGAGAGAACGACGCAGAGCTTCGTGACAAAGTGATGTCGCCGCTTGCGCACCTCGGTTTCAGCATCGATTCGGCAAAGAATGTGGCAGAGAGCAAGTCCGCACGCGTGATCTCCACTGAGAACTCGCGGCTAAAGACCCTTGTCGTGCCTACAAATGAAGAACTAGAAATAGCACTGGAATCAGCAAACATCGTTGGGGGTTGAGATGAATAGAAATGTACTTCTTCGGGTGATCGCGGTGTTGATTGCCGCAACGTTTTGGGGAGTTGTAGCGACTTTCCGCGATTTCTTCCTATTCAATCCACTTGAGGGTGCCACACCGTTGCGCCAGATTCAATTGATTATGTCAACGCTTGGCTGGATCGCACTTTCTACGGGTGCGCCACTTTTGTTGTGGGCAATTTCTTCTGGTCACCGTGCTGCACATCGACTACTTCCACTTGCCGGGCTCTTGTGGCCGGTGGGTGTGCTGTCGACCCAACTCACTTTGTACTTCCAGGATCATGTCTGGTACTTCGGCTATTTGAAGACCTATCCCATCTTCTTGGTGACCGAAATTGTGCTGCCATGTTTGGTGATGTTTCTCTGGACTCAACTCAAAGCAGAACCTGCAGAAGTAGCAGAAATCGCCGAGTAAGGTTCGTGCCATTCCCACGCACAATGGAGTGACAATGGCCTCGAACGACATCGTTAAGCACTGGATTAACGGCGAACTCTTCTCAAGTAAGAGTGGACGCACTGCACCAGTTTTTGATCCCGCCCTCGGTGTAGTCACGCGCGAAGTTTCACTGGCGAACGCAGCAGAAGTTGATGCCGCAGTTCAAGCGGCTAAAGCAGCATTCCCCGCCTGGGCCGAAACATCACTCGCACGTCGTCAGCAGATCATTTTCAATTTCCGTGAAATCTTGAATGCGCGCAAAGAAGAGCTCGCAGCGATTTTGACTAGCGAACATGGAAAAGTTTTGTCGGACGCATTAGGCGAAGTAACTCGTGGTCTTGAAATCGTTGAATTTGCCACAGGAATTCCACACCTGCTCAAAGGTGATTTCTCTTCCAATGTCAGCAACGGCATCGATGTGTTCTCTACTCGCGAATCGCTTGGCGTTGTGGGAATTATTTCGCCATTCAATTTCCCTGCAATGGTCCCGATGTGGTTCTTCCCAATCGCGATTGCATCAGGAAATACAGTTGTTCTAAAGCCAAGTGAAAAAGATCCATCAGCTGCGATGTGGATGGCACAAGCTTTGAAAGAAAGTGGCTTGCCAGATGGTGTTTTCAATGTCGTGCATGGTGACAAAGAATCTGTTGATGCTTTGCTGACGCATGCAGATGTCGCTGCGATTTCTTTTGTTGGCTCAACACCTATCGCACAGTATGTATACGAAGTCGGAAGTGCGCACGGCAAACGAGTACAAGCGCTCGGTGGTGCGAAGAATCACATGCTGGTTTTGCCTGATGCGGATCTTGATCTCACAGCAGACTCTGCAGTCAACGCAGGTTTTGGAAGTGCCGGCGAACGTTGCATGGCGATCTCCGCACTCGTTGTTGTCGAGACAGTTGCGGACGAATTGGTCAACAAAATCAAAGAACGTATGGGTCAACTCAAGACAGGTGACGGTCGTCGTTCATGTGACATGGGACCACTTGTTACGCGTGAACATCGTGACAAGGTTGCCTCGTACATTGATGTGGCATCGACTGATGGTGCAACGATTGTTGTCGATGGTCGCGATACTGCAATTGACGGCGATGCAAATGGTTTCTGGCTCGGGCCAACATTGATCGATCATGTGCCAACATCATCACGCGTCTACACCGATGAAATTTTTGGACCGCTACTTTCTGTTATTCGTGTGAAATCATTTGAAGAAGGCGTTGCACTTATTAATGCAAGTAAGTACGGCAATGGCACCGCAATCTTCACCAACGATGGTGGTGCAGCTCGACGTTTTCAACGCGAAGTTACCGTCGGAATGATCGGAATCAACGTTCCGATTCCAGTTCCCGTCTCGTACTACTCCTTCGGCGGTTGGAAAGCATCGTTGTTTGGTGACACCAAGGCTCACGGCACCGAAGGCGTCTATTTCTTCACTCGTGGCAAGGTCGTTACTTCACGTTGGTTGGACCCAAGTCACGGCGGCCTCAACCTTGGATTCCCCCAGACCCGATAGGTCCAAAGTCCCATGTTTTTCCTCATAAATGGTAGGGAAAGCACAGGGTCGGTAAGGGGTAATCCAAGGAACAGCCAATTTCTGACTTTTTGGTAGAACCCCTCACAAAACGGCAATACCTTTTCGCCAAGAACAGGTTGAAAAGGATGTACATGCGCAAGTCACTCACTCAAACGCTGGTAGTCACCGGCGGAGCGATGGTCGGTATCACAGCATCGGTTACTTCAGGTGCCGCGGCTGCGTGGGGTCCTCAACAGGACGCAGGTCTTGACCAGGCGAGCGCGATCTCAACCACCACACCTCAAACTTCGACAAAGACCTCAACCGACACCGCAACCCCAGCTGCTTCGTCTACTCCAAGTGCCACAGCCACGACCGCGGCAAAGAAGTCGACGTCAACTTCGAAAACAACGACTACTAAAAAGAAGACCACCAAGAAGACCACCACCAAGACAACGACTACTCCGTCGACGGCACCATCGACAAATGCATCGACGGACGGCACGTTCGTAGGTTCAAGTGTTCGCGCTGGTTTTTATGGTTCTGTTCAAGTGCAGATCACGGTTGCTGGTGGCAACATCACGTCAGTTGACGTTCTGCAAGCACCAAGTGGCCGCAATTCACGTTACACAAACTATGCAGTCCCCATCTTGACTCAAGAAACTTTGTCACAACAAAGTGCAAATATCGCAACCGCAGGTGGCGCTTCTTACACCAGTCGCGCATTCATCTCATCACTTCAGAGCGCACTCACTAAGGCCGGTCTCTAATGACTACCGAAGTTCGCATGGCTGACCTTGGCGGTTGGCAACGCAAAGTGCATCTGGAAGAAGTGTGGGGAACTGTCGTCACTTTTGATGTGCGCGGTGAATCCCTTGACGCATCAGTTGACGATGTCATCGCAGAAGCTGCGGCATTCTTGCATCAAGTTGATTACTGGTTCAGCACCTATCGTGTAGATAGTCCAATCACTGCACTTCGCAACGGTTTGCGTTCGTATGATGAAATGCCAGAAGTTGTACAACGTGTACTCGATGCATGCCTTTACATCCGCGAACTCACTGAAGGTGTATTCGATCCTTGGGCAGTCGAAGGTGGAGTTGATCCATCTGGTTTCGTCAAAGGATGGGCAGCAGATGTCGCGGCCGACATTTTTGTTGCTGCTGGTTTTCCAAATGTTTCTGTCAACGCCGCAGGTGATGTTGCAAACCGTGGTTTTCAGGCACCAAATCAGCCTTGGGTTGTTGGCATTCGTCACCCAGAACACGAACTTGAAGTTGTGCGCACTGTCGAAAGTTTGAATGGTGCAGTTGCGACTTCAGGTGAATATGAACGCGGACCACACATCCGCAATCCACACACCGGCAAAGCAGACGTCAAACTCACTTCTGCAACGGTTGTCGGGCCAGATGGGGGAATGGCAGATGCACTCGCAACCGCACTTGTCATCGCAGGCACTGACGGCGTCAAGTGGTTTGCCGGTATGGACGAATGGTCGGCGTACTTGATCGTTGACGGTAATGCACATTTCTTTGGACCAGCTTTCGAATCCCGAATGGAAGTAGCAACATCATGAAGAAGAGCACATTGGTGAAATACACCGCGGCAACCAGCGCGGCAGCACTTTTCACGATGATTGGTACTGCTGGTCTGGCTGCGGCTGACGGTCGCGAGGATGATGATGGCGACGATGATCAGGACGAAGATGGTGATGAACACGGTGTGATTCGCAGCGTTTGTGACACACCGACGACTATCGACGCCGCTGTTACGTCAGAAGTCAACGCTTCGCCAGCAGTGGTTGTAGCAAAGAGTCGCCTCACCAAAGCACAACTTGCATTGAACGCAGCACGTAGCGCAGAAGCACGTGCAGCGGCGGAAGTTGCAAAATATCCGCTAGCTTCAGCAAAGACTGTCAGTGCGATTACAAAAGCTAAAAAAGCCCTGTCTGCCTACAACTCCGCAAAAAAAGTCACGGCAAATGCTCTTAAAGATTTCAACACCGCAACAACAAATCTTGCAACTGTAAAGAGTGCTAAGGAAAAGAGCGTCCGTAGTCGATACAACGCACAGTGTGGAATTGTTGATCCAACTCCGACACCAACTCCAACTCCTACACCAACTCCAACTCCAACTCCTACACCTACACCTACGCCAACACCGACACCTACCCCGACACCTACCCCGACACCTACCCCGACACCTACACCTACACCTACACCTACTCCGACACCGACCCCAACTCCGACGCCTACACCGACTCCTACCCCTGTTGTGTTGAGTGCACCAGTTGGACTCACTTCTGGCACGGCAACCTCACTCAACACCGGCGCATTCCGACTCTCATGGGACGCGGTTACTGGTGCAACGAGTTACAAGATCTATCGCGATGGCACGTTGATTGGAACATCGACCACCACCACTTTCACTCCGACAGTGACCGCCAACGTCCGCAACAACTACACGGTTGTCGCAACAGACGGCACAGTTGATTCTGTTGCTTCCGCAGCGGTGAGTGCAGGTAAATTCGATGGATCAATCGCTGTTGATAAGCGCGGTCTCACGACGTACGGCAACATTCAAGTGTTCATCACGATTGCCGGTACCCGCGTCACTGGCTGCTGGGCGACTTACCCCACCAGCAGTGATTCAGGCACGATTAATCGTTCAGCGATCCCAACATTGTGTGCTGAAGCGATTACGAAGCAAAGTGCAGTTCTCTCTGCAATCTCAGGCGCTTCCGCAACCGTCCCCGCTTTCAAAACTTCACTTCAAGCAGCACTCACTACTGCAGGACTCTAGGAGAAACAATGAAAAAGATTGCACACGTCACACTTGGTCTGACTTCACTTTCAGCATCACTTCTTGGCACTGCAGTGCCGGCCGAAGCTGCAGCGCCGACGATTCCTAATTGCAACACACTCAATCCTTTGAATGACACTGCTGCTGGCGCATTGATTACCGCATACAACTTGTCAGCGACAAGCGTTTTGAAGAAAGATGCTGGTTACAAGAAGAAAGTGGCGGCAGTTACCAAAGCTGAAAAGGCAGTAACTGCAGCTAAGAAAAAGAAGGGTGCTGCAAAAACCAAAGCACTCGCAGCTGCAAACAAAGCATTGAAAGCAGCCAAGGCATCACGCGATGCTGCGATTAACGCTGTAACGCTGAAGTTGGCAACAGCTTCTGTCGAACCCAACGCAGTTGCTGCAATCGCTGGCGGTAATCTTGATGAAACCAACTGGAACTGGGGCACGTACACAGCACGCGTGATCGTGAAGAACAAAGTTGTCAAAGACATTTGCGTCACGGTTGATGAAACAAATGCGCACGATGACAGCAATCCAGCAGTCTCTGCACGTACTGAAGATAAAGCGACATCTGCAGATACCTACATTGATGTTCTCGTTCCAATGTTGCGCACTGAAGCAGTAGCGAGCAATATGAATGATCAGTCTGACATTCTTGGTCGCGTCGCGGCACTCGTAACCGGAGCTGGCGGCGCTGCACCAGCCGCCAGCCAAACTCGCGTTGGCTACACCACAATCGGGGCTGGTACTGGTTCTAGTTACACCATCGAGGGGTTCTACAACTCGTTACAAGCAGCGTTGTTGAAAACCAACGTCAAGGCATAGTTAAAACTTCTACAAAGCGGGCGATGGCATTGTGCCGTCGCCCGTTTTCGTGTTGCCATGTCAGTGGTTCGCTTTACACTTTTTC
>JBEGON010000147.1:0-4907 GCA_041181965.1 Actinomycetota bacterium | reverse complement strand
GATGTCCTACTATTCGCCCCGCGGCCAGGTAGCTCAGTTGGTACGAGCGTCCGCCTGAAAAGTGGAAGGTCGACAGTTCGATCCTGTCCCTGGCCACCGCGAGCGAGGTCGGAGTTCATCTCCGGCCTCGTTGCTTTTTGGGGTCAGTTTGGCTCCGTCAAGGACAACGCGTACTCTTTGCCCGCTTCAAACGCCAACCGTGTTTGAAGTTGGCAAGTAACTAAGCCCCCATCGTCTAGAGGCCTAGGACGCCGCCCTTTCACGGCGGTAGCACGGGTTCGAATCCCGTTGGGGGTACGCAAGCAGGCCTTGCATAAGGCCCCGTAGCGCAGTTGGTTAGCGCGTCGCCCTGTCACGGCGAAGGTCGCGGGTTCGAGTCCCGTCGGGGTCGCAAAAGCGTCGGAGTTCCGGCGCTTTTTGCGCATTTGCCATCAACTTTCTTTTGGCTGTTCACCTTTGTGTGGCAGGGTTGCCCATATGAACGGACTTCCCCCGGATCGTTTCCTCGATCGTGAGCTCTCGTGGTTGGCATTCAACCAGCGTGTTTTGGAGTTGTCCCTCACCCCAGGTTTGCCGGTGCTTGAACGTGCCCGCTTTCTGACGATTTTTACTAACAACCTCGATGAATTCTTCATGGTCCGAGTGGCCGGCCTCAAGCGTCGCATCACTGCTGGCATCGCCACTCGGTCGGTCAGCGGCAAATTGCCACGCGAAACCCACGATGGAGTTTTGCGCCGCGCGCGGGAACTCTCGATTCAACAATCGCAAATTTTCCGTGACACGGTGTTGCCAGAACTCAGCAACCAGGGCATCACTGTGGTGCGTTGGGACCAGGTAAGTGATGCCGACAAGCAACGTTTAAGTTTGTGGTTCCAGCACAAAGTCTTTCCAGTGCTCACTCCACTTGCTGTAGATCCGTCGCACCCGTTTCCATACATTTCAGGTTTGTCGCTCAACCTTGCAATTCTTGTGCGTAATCCACAAACCGGTGTTGAGATGTTTGCACGTGTAAAAGTTCCACCTTTGCTTGATCGCTTTGTGCGCAGTTCTCAGGAACGTGAAGAGTTTGTACCGCTCGAAGACTTGATTGCCGCAAACTTGTACATGCTCTTTCCTGGCATGGAGATTTTGAAGCATCACACATTTCGTGTCACACGCAATGAAGACTTGGAAGTCGAAGAAGATGATGCCGAGAATCTCTTGGCCGCACTCGAACGCGAATTAAGCCGACGTCGATTCGGACCTCCAGTCCGACTCGAAGTTGAAGACACCATGGATCAACAGATCCTTGACTTGTTGATTGATGAACTCGAAGTTGATGCTCGCGAGGTGTATTCCCTCCCATGGCCATTGGATTTGCGCGGCCTTAGTGCCATCGTCGATCTTGATCATGACGAATTGAAATACCCAGCGTTTGTTCCAAAAACTAATGCGGACTTGGCGGAAGTTGAGTCTTCTTCTGCCCCAGATGTTCTCGAAGTGATGCGCGGTGGCGATGTTCTGTTGCATCACCCGTATGACTCTTTCAGTACATCAGTTCAGCTATTTCTCGAACAAGCCGCGCGCGATCCGCAGGTGCTCGCTATTAAACAAACTTTGTATCGCACGTCTGGTGATTCGCCGATTGTTAAGGCGCTGATTGAAGCAGCACAGAACGGCAAACAAGTACTCGCTCTTGTCGAAATCAAAGCTCGTTTTGATGAGGAAAACAACATTGAATGGGCGCGCAAACTTGAAGAAGCAGGCGTGCACGTTGTGTACGGCGTGCTCGGTCTAAAAACGCATTGCAAACTTTCGATGGTGGTGCGTGACGATGGCGAAGTGCTTCGACGTTACGTCCACCTTGGTACGGGAAATTATCACCCTAAGACGGCTCGCCTTTATGAAGACTTTGGTTTGTTGACTACAGACACTGGCATCACGACAGACGTTGCAACTCTCTTCAACGTGTTGTCTGGTTTCGCGAGCACACCTGATTACGAGAAACTCTTAGTGGCACCTGTTGGCGTGCGCTCTGGTCTGCTCGCAAAGATTGATCGAGAAATCAATCATCAGCATGAAGGTCGTCCGGCACGGATTCGTTTCAAGTGCAATGCTCTTGTCGACGAAGCAATCATCGATGCGTTGTACCGTGCATCTCAGGCAGGAATCAAAGTTGATCTCTTGGTTCGCGGTATTTGTGCTTTGAAACCAGGAGTCCCTGGAGTGTCAGACAACATCCGTGTGGTGTCACAACTTGGACGTTTCCTCGAACACTCACGCGTTTATGAATTTGAAAACGGCGGCGCTCAAGAAACGCTGATTGGTTCAGCCGACATCATGCATCGCAATTTAGATCGTCGCGTCGAAACCCTTGTAGCGCTGACAGAGCCACTGCATCGTCAATACATCGCGGATGTTCTGGATCTCGCTTTGTCCACGACAGTCGGTCGCTGGGAATTGCACGCAAGTGGCGACTGGGCGCGCACGACTCACGACGAACACGGCCAACTTCTGGCTGACTATCAAGAAACCATGATTGCTCGAAAGCGCGCCACTCGCTGGATTGGTTCTTTGTGAGCAAAGAGAAATTGCTCAGCCCAACAGTTTTCGCTGCTGGATCTGTAGTACTTCGTGGCGCTGGCAAGAAAACAGAAGTATTGCTGGTTCATCGCAATTTGCGCGACGACTGGTCGATTCCCAAAGGCAAACTTGAGCCTGGTGAATTGATGGCAGCAGCCGCTTTTCGGGAAACTCATGAAGAAACAGGCTTGCGCGTTCGGCTTGGAATGCCACTCTCGGCGATCCGCTACATGTCTCTCGGCAAACCAAAACTTGTGCGTTATTGGGTCGCACAATCTCTAGATCCTGCAATCGACGCTGGCGACAAAAACATTCCGGATGATTTTTATCCCAATGATGAAGTGGATGAAGTGCGTTGGGTGCGCGCAAGCCAGATCAAAGGAATTCTTTCTTATTCACAAGACATTGCCTTGGTGGAACAAGCGCTTTCACTTCCGCGCTACACATCGCCACTGATTCTCTTGCGTCACGCTGAAGCTGAAAAGCGTGAAGCATTTGCGCAACGTCATGATGGAAATCCACCGGCGGACGATTATCGCCCGCTCACGCCTTTTGGTTTTAGACAAACACCAGCAATCGCGGCGGCACTTCGCGCTTTCGGAATTGAACAGATTTATTCATCGCCTGCAACGCGTTGCGTATCGACAGTCGCACCAGAATTTGTGGCGGATCACAAAGTGATTACCGAACCGTCGTTTTCAGAATGGGGCATCGAAAAGAATCGCGCTGCAACAAAAGAACGCATTCGCGAAGTTCGCGAAACCGCACAACCACTTGTCATTTGTTCACATCGTCCAGTGCTGCCAACTCTTGTCAAAGCAATTGCTGGCAAAAGCGGGGACCTGCATCCAAGTCGCAAGCTCAAACCCGGAGACTTTGCGGTGTTCCACCGTTCTTCAGATCACACTGCACGTTTGCGAAAATTCAATCTTCTTGCTGTCGAACACAGCAACGAAGAGTTTTAGCGGTGAATTTCCTGGCCTTTGCCAATTGCGACCACGCCGCGATCACTGATCGTGTAAAACTGTCGATCGTGATCTAAGTCAACACCCACTTTTGCTCCTGCGGGAACAACAACGTTCTTATCGATAATCGCATTGCGAACAACAGCGCCGCGTTCAATTTTCACGCCAGGCATAAGCACGGAACCTTCGACGAATGCACCCTCTTGGACATTGACATCAAAACTCACCACTGATGTACGAACGTGTGCGCCAGCGATGATTGATCCAGAGCCGATAATCGATTCGTGCGCTGTTCCACCTTCAACGAATTTTGCCGGCGGCAAAGGAGGTGTGTAGCTCAAGATTGGCCAACGATGGTTGTAGAGATTGAAAATTGGATGCACCGAAACCAAATCCATATGTGCATCGTGGTAACTATCGAGGGTACCGACATCGCGCCAATAGCCGCGATCTCGTTCTTCGGCACCAGGAACGTCGTTATCTGCAAAATCGTAAACAACTGCTTCACCGCGGTCGGTCAACATTGGAATGATGTTGGTGCCCATGTCATGCAATGAGGATTCATCTTCTGAATCTTCAAGCAATGCTTCAATCAAATCTTTGGCAGTGAAGATGTAATTGCCCATCGATACAAAGGATTCGTTTGGCGAATCTGGAATTCCCGGCGGATCGCTTGGCTTTTCCAAAAAGCGCGCAATCTTCTTTCCGTCTTTCGCAGTTTCAATAACGCCGAACGCACTTGCCTCGCTGCGTGGTTGACGAATTCCAGCGACAGTAACTGCGGCACCTGAATCAATGTGGTACTGCAACATCTGACCTGGGTCCATGCGATAAACGTGATCTGCACCGAAGACCAATACATAGTCAGGATTTTCGTCGTAGATCAAATTCAACGATTGCAAAATTGCATCAGCAGAACCGGTGTACCAGCGGGGCCCGAGACGTTGTTGCGCTGGTACTGGCGTGATGTAGTCACCAAACATTGAGGCCTGACGCCAAGCTGTTGAGATATGCCGGTCAAGGGAATGAGATTTGTATTGAGTGAGCACACAAATTCGACGGAAACCTGCATTGGCAATGTTTGACAAAACAAAATCGATCAAACGGTATGAGCCACCGAACGGCACAGCAGGTTTTGCGCGGTCAGCGGTGAGCGGCATGAGTCGCTTGCCTTCACCACCAGCAAGCACAATGCCGAGGACCTTGGGTTCGTGTGCCATGTGCCGAGAGTAGATGTGGAACCCCCTCTACATCTAGGGTTTGCATCATGCGTACTGCAATCGTTACCCGCGAATGGCCGCCCGAGGTTTATGGCGGCGCGGGTGTGCATGTGACCGAACTTGTGAAGTCACTCAAGCAGTTCACCGATGTCGAAGTTTT
>JBEGON010000146.1:0-5317 GCA_041181965.1 Actinomycetota bacterium | reverse complement strand
GATTTGTTCAAGGAGTCCTTCGGAACCGTCATTCGTGTAGGCGACAATAAATTCGCGGCCCTCAAGACTGCAGTGTGGTCAGGTGGCTCGTTCATTTACGTTCCAAAGAATGTACAAGTGGAAATCCCGCTCCAGGCATATTTCCGAATCAACACTGAAAACATGGGTCAGTTCGAACGCACTCTGATCATCGTGGATGAAGGTGCCTACGTCCACTATGTCGAAGGATGCACTGCGCCGATCTATTCGAGCGATTCTTTGCACTCAGCTGTTGTTGAGATCATCGTCAAGAAGAACGCTCGTTGCCGCTACACCACAATTCAAAACTGGTCTAACAATGTGTACAACCTTGTGACGAAACGCGCCGTTGCGCATGAGGGGGCCACCATGGAATGGATCGATGGAAACATCGGTTCCAAGGTCACCATGAAGTACCCAGCTGTTTGGATGGTTGGAGAACACGCAAAGGGCGAAACGCTTTCGATTGCTTTTGCAGGTGAAGGCCAGCATCAGGATGCAGGCTCAAAGATGGTGCATGCAGCTCCTCATACCTCATCGACGATCATTTCGAAGTCCGTTGCTCGCGGTGGCGGTCGTACGTCGTACCGTGGTTTGGTTCAAATCCAAGAAGGCGCTTATGGCTCGAAGTCGACTGTGAAATGCGACGCGCTATTGGTGGATGACATTTCACGCTCTGATACGTATCCGTACGTTGATGTGCGTGAAGATGATGTTTCTATGGGACATGAAGCGACAGTGTCACGTGTGAGTGATGATCAATTGTTCTATTTGATGTCTCGTGGTCTTACGGAAGACGAAGCAATGGCGATGATTGTTCGCGGCTTTGTTGAACCAATTGCGCGTGAACTTCCAATGGAATATGCGTTAGAACTGAATCGTTTAATCGAACTTCAGATGGAAGGAGCTGTCGGTTAATGACACCTGTAGCCCCACCGAGTGATCTTGCTCCACGACTATCTGGACTAGCGCTCTCCGAAATCGAGATTCCAAATGGACGTGAAGAAGAATGGCGCTTCACGCCGCTGAAGCGCATGGCAAATTTGCATGCACTCACTACCGAAGCTTCTCCAGTGAGTTTTTCCGTTTCCGCACCGCAAGGCGTTGAAGTACGTGAAGGCGATGTTGACGGAGAATTTCAGAGTGCTGACCGTGTTTCTGCTGCTGCCGTGGAATTGTCGCGTAATCAATTAAGTATCACTATTGCACAAGAATTTGTTTCCAAGGATGCGATTGTGGTGCGTGCTACTTCAGGTGCATCAGCGTTAGGCCGACTGCGTGTAGACGCGGGCAAATACAGTGAAACGACCATTCTGTTGGATCATGTGGGAGTAGGCAGCGCCGCAACCGCAGTTGATTTCCATTTGGCTGACGGTGCACAAATGACGATTATTAGCGTGCAAGACGGCGATCGAAATTCTGTCTTCGCAGGTCAGCAAGCGATTCATCTGGGTCGTGATTCCAAAGTTAAGCACGTAGTGGTTACTTTGGGTGGAGATCTGGTTCGACTTGTATCAACTGTGCATTTCACTGCACCAGGCGGTGAAGCAGAAATGACCGGTGTTTATTTCACAGACGCGGGACAACATCATGAACATCGACTGTTTGTCGATCATGCTGTACCAAACTGTCGTTCGGATGTGATGTACAAGGGCGCTCTTCAGGGCGACGATGCACATTCCGTCTGGGTGGGTGACGTTTTGATTCGCGGAAATGCCACCGGCACTTCAACCTACGAACTCAACCGCAATCTCTTGCTTACTGATGGTGCACGTGCTGATTCCGTACCAAATCTCGAAATTGAAACAGGAGAGATTGAGGGGGCGGGGCACGCTTCAGCATCTGGCAAATTTGATGAGGAGCAGATTTTCTATTTGACCTCACGCGGTATTCCAGAAGTGCAAGCAAAGCGCCTTGTCGTTCGTGGATTCCTCGCTGACGTGATCGGTCGTATTCCTGCCGATGACATTGTTAACCGTCTTCTTTCTGGTGTTGAAGCACGCTTAGGCGAGGCCGATCCACTTTTTGCCGAGGTTGATCATGAGTAATTGGGCGACTTTGTGTGCAGTGTCGGATGTGCAGCTTGGCACTGTGAAGAAGTTTGATGTGGATGGCTTGGACATCGCTCTTGCTCACACCGCAGAAGGTTTCTTCGCAATCGAAGACACGTGCACTCATGCCGAAGTTTCCTTGTCTGAAGGTGAACTATCGGATTGCAGCATTGAATGTTGGATGCACGGCGCAAAGTTCGATGTGCGAACTGGTGCTGCACTTACTCCACCCGCAACGGTGGCTGTCAAAACTTTTCCCATCGACATCGTTGATCTCGGCGATGTTTCCGAAGTACGAATCAAGGTAGGCGAATAATCATGAGCATTCTCGAAATTAAAGACCTTCACGTTCAGGTAGAAACTGAAAATGGACCGAAGGAAATTCTCAAGGGAGTGACTTTGACTCTTGAGTCCGGCAAAACCCATGCCATCATGGGTCCAAACGGTTCAGGCAAGTCCACATTGGCATACACCATTGCAGGTCATCCTCGATATGAAGTTACTTCAGGAACCATCACTTTGGATGGCGTTGATGTGCTTGAAATGAGCGTTGACGAACGGGCTCGTGCCGGTCTCTTTCTCGCGATGCAGTATCCCGTAGAAGTTCCAGGTGTTTCAGTGTCGAATTTCTTGCGAACTGCAGCGACAGCCGTTCGTGGGGAAGCACCAAAATTGCGTGAATGGCTCAAAGAAATGAAATCTGCAATGGCGGATCTTTCGGTCGATTCATCTTTTGCGGAACGTAACGTCAATGAAGGTTTCTCTGGTGGAGAACGTAAGCGCCACGAAATCCTTCAACTAGAACTTTTAAAGCCGAAATTCGCAGTGTTGGATGAGACGGACTCAGGTCTTGATGTTGACGCTTTGCGCATCGTTTCCGATGGTGTCAACCGAATCCGTTCCAAAGGTGAAATCGGTGTTTTGTTGATTACTCACACAACTCGTTTGCTTCGTCATATTCCGGTTGATTCCGTGTATGTATTTGTTGAAGGCAAGATTGCTGCCGCAGGCGGTCCATCGCTTGCAGATGAAATCGATGCGTCAGGCTATGAAAAATACTTGTCGGCTGGAGCTCGCAACTAATGACTTTCGATGTGCATCAGATCCGCGAGGACTTTCCTATCCTCGCGGATCTGATGCATGGCACTCAACCGCTCATCTATCTAGATTCAGCGGCAACGAGTCAGAAGCCGATGAGTGTTCTCAACGCAGAACGTGACTTTTATCTGCATCACAATGGATCCGCGCATCGTGGTGCGCACGCTTTGGCAGAAGCCGCAACGTTGGCGTATGAAAATTCGCGTCGAGAGATCGCTCAATTCATTGGAGCGCGAGAAGATCAGATTGTTTTCACGAAGAACGCCACTGAGGGATTGAATCTTGTCGCTTACGCTTTTGCGAATGCGACAGCTAAAGCTCGAAATGGTGTCGATGCACCGCACGAATATGTTCTTGACATTGGTGATGAAATTCTCGTCAGTGAAATGGAGCATCACGCCAATTTGATCCCTTGGCAGGAGTTGTCCCAAAAAACCGGAGCAATTCTGCGCTTTATCCCAATCACAGACGATGGACGTCTCGATTTTGTCGATGGCTTGATCAACGAAAAAACTCGAGTTGTTGCTGTAACCCAGCAGAGCAATATTTTGGGAACTGTTAATGATCTTGCACCCATCGTTAAGGCTGCTCGGAAATTTGCCGCCAAAGTAGTGGTGGATGCATGTCAGTCAGTACCTCACATGAGTATTGACGTTCAGGTTATCGGTGCAGATTTCATCGCATTCAGTGGTCACAAAATGCTCGGTCCATTAGGTATCGGTGTGCTCTGGGGTAAAAATCTAGACGGAGTTCCGGTTTTCATCACCGGTGGCAGCATGATCGAAAGTGTTTACCTCGATCACAGCACCTATGCCAAAGGTCCACAGCGTTTTGAGGCCGGCACCATGATGGTTGCGCAAGCTGTTGGGTTGGCAGCAGCGATCCAGTACCTCAACGGAATTGGCATGGAAGCGATTGCCGAGCATGAACATAAGTTAACTGGTTTGGCACTAAGCGCTCTTCATGAAATACCAGGTGTGACCATCGTGGGTCCACAAGACAATCTTTCTCGTGGAAGCGCAGTTTCGTTTACGGTTGATGGAATTCACCCGCATGACGTCGGTCAAATTCTTGATGCTGATGGAATCGCTGTGCGGGTTGGTCATCATTGCGCATGGCCAACGTGCCGTCGATTGGGTGTACCCGCCACCACGCGTGCTTCCTTTTACTTGTACAACACCGAACATGAAATCTCAGCTTTGGCAACTGGCATTCGTAAAGCTCAGAAATTCTTTGGTGTGTAATGAATTTAGAATCGATGTATCAAGAGCTCATTCTGGAGCACTACAAGCACCCGCAAGGCAAAGGGCTGCGCAGTCCTAGTGACGTTGAGGTCCATCATGTGAATCCGACGTGCGGTGATGAAATCAACTTGCGTGTACACATCGTTGACGGAGTCCTCATTGACGTCTCGTATGACGGTCAAGGGTGTTCGATTAGCCAAGCAAGCGCATCTGTGATGTGGGAGTTGGTGCAGGGACACCCAATTGACGACGTTCTGAAAGTTGAAGCAGAATTTTTGTCATTGATGCAATCCAAGGGTTCTATCGCAGGCGATGAGGATGTTCTGGGAGATGCAGTGGCATTTTCGGGTGTATCGAAATTTCCAGCGCGTGTGAAATGCGCGCTGCTTCCATGGATGGCGTTGAAAGACGCTGTTATTCAGGTTCAGATGAAGGAGAAATCATGAGCGATCAAGATCTCAACGCCTTGCGGGATTCGGAAATCCCGAATGAAGATGATTTGATGGAACTGCTTAGAGACGTGGTTGATCCAGAACTCGGAATCAATGTAGTTGATCTTGGCCTCGTATATGGTGTTCATATTGACGAAGCGCAGATTGCTACTGTGGATATGACACTCACCAGCGCCGCTTGTCCTTTAACTGATGTCATCGAAGATCAAACGCGCGCAGCGCTTGACGGCCATGTGAAAGATTTTCGAATCAACTGGGTGTGGATGCCGCCATGGGGACCAGAGAAGATCACCCAAGATGGTCGCGAAATGATGCGAGCTCTCGGATTCAATATCTAGTTCATGATCTCTGTTTCCAATCTTGAATTGCGAGTTGGCGCGCGTGTTCTTCTAAGCGACGCCAGTTTTCGCATTGCTGCTGGCGACAAGATTGGACTTGTTGGGCGTAACGGCGC
>JBEGON010000145.1:0-11539 GCA_041181965.1 Actinomycetota bacterium | reverse complement strand
TTTGCATCATGCGTACTGCAATCGTTACCCGCGAATGGCCGCCCGAGGTTTATGGCGGCGCGGGTGTGCATGTGACCGAACTTGTGAAGTCACTCAAGCAGTTCACCGATGTCGAAGTTTTCTGCATGGGCAACGAGCGTTCTGACGCCCAATCATTTCCCTTGCTGACGAGTTCCGAGATGAACCAGGCGTTGAGCGTGGTGCAAACAGACGTGGCGATGGCGAATGCGATTGCTCGGGGGACTTTCGACATCGTGCATTCTCATACGTGGTACGCAAATCTGGCAGGTCATCTTGCAGCGGCGACCGCCGGGATTGCGCATGTGCTCACCGCGCATTCCCTCGAACCGCGTCGCCCATGGAAAGCCGAACAGCTTGGCGGTGGCTACCGCATCTCTTCCTGGATCGAAGCTGAAACGTACCGCGCAGCCAATGCCATCATCGCAGTGAGCGAGGGCATGCGAGCAGATGTCCTCGATTGCTACCCCTTTGTAGATCCGAGTCGTGTCCATGTTGTTCACAACGGCATTGACTCCGACTATTTCACTCCTACATCAAACGAAGAAGAAATCCGTTCACTTGGGATCGATCCGTCGCGCCCCTTCGTTTTATTTGTTGGTCGCATCACGCGTCAAAAAGGTTTGATTCATCTACTTCGTGCAGCAGTGAATCTGCCTCGAGATGTGCAACTTGTTTTGGCAGCGTCCTCGCCAGATGAAAAGCACATTGGTGATGAAGTGAGTGCGGCGGTTGCTAGCCTCAAACAGTCGCGTCCAGATGATGTGGTGTGGATCGACACGATGGTGTCTAAGAATCAACTTCGTATATTGCTTTCACATGCAGCAGTTTTCGCGTGTCCATCGATTTATGAACCGCTCGGCATTGTCAATCTTGAAGCGATGGCGTGCGGCACGCCGGTTGTTGCGACTGCCGTCGGCGGAATTCCAGAAGTTGTAGTGAATGGTGAAACAGGATTGCTCGTCGACTACACGCTAGATGATGTAGCAACTTTTGAAAGTAATTTTGCGTCTGCGTTGAATGAATTGCTCGACAATCCTTCGCTGTGTGAAAACATGGGCAAAGCTGGCCGTCAACGCGCAGAAGAAAAATTCGGTTGGAATGCAATTGCACAGCGCACTCTTGATATATATGCGAAGGCATCCGAGTGACCCACGTGCGCACGCCACTTCGCGGCTATGCGATGTATGTTCTTGCTGCAAGTTTGTGGGCAATCAATGGCACAGTCTCAAAAACATTGCTCGACACTGGAATTTCATCAATGCGTCTTTCGCAATTGCGAGTGTCATTTGCGTGGTTGATTTTGTTTGTCATCATTCTGTTGACCAAACCCGCGGCTTTGAAGTTTGCTAATAAACAAGAAGCGCGTTTGCTTGCCCTGTACGGCTTGCTCGGCGTGACGATGACGCAGTGGCTCTATTTCATTGCGATTCATTTGCTTCCAGTCGGCGTCGCATTGATTATCGAATTCACCGCTCCGTTGATGGTGGCAGTGTGGGTGAAGTTTGCATGGAATCACCATGTGCCACGGATGACTTGGGTGGGATTGGGAATCGCACTTGTTGGATTGATCTTCATCACGGAAGTGTGGAATGGATTCTCTCTCAATTTAATGGGAGTTCTTGCTGCTGCTGGTGCCGCGGCCGCGCTGGCTCTTTATTTTCTTGCTGGCGAGAAAGCCATGCACTCCGAAACTCCACGTGATTCGCTTTCACTCACCATGTGGGGTTTTGCTTTCGCCACTGCATTCTGGGCAATCCTCCAACCATGGTGGAGTTTCCCTTGGAATTACCTGCAAGGAAGTCCTGCTCAACTCGGTAATTTCACGGTCGCGTTGCCAATCCTTGCTTTATGGATGGTGGTTCTCGGAACAGTTGTTCCGTTTTGGTTGGCATTGCGTGCGATGGGGGACATCACTGCTGCTCAAGCTTCTGCAACCGGCATGACTGAGCCTGTACTTGCATCACTTTTTGCATGGCTTGCGATGGGTGAAGTCCTCAGCACGTGGCAGGTTGTTGGCGGCGCAGTCACACTCGCTGGAATTGTGATTGGTGAAAATGCCAAACGCTGATCTTTCCCTTCGTTTGCAAAGCCCGCTGACAAGGTCTCAGTCTTCTACGCAATTTGTTGCCGAGGTCTTGCACGTTCTTCGTCAAGTCGATGTACCGCGTGAAACGTTGCGCAAGGATTTTCGACGACTCTTTGCCGATTCGCTGCGAGATGAATTCGGAGTAGATGCACAACAGTATTTACACAACGGATTGCAATTACTGCTCGACAATGTTGTCGACGACTCTGGTCGAACCGTTGCTGAGATCGTCAACACCTCTACCACGCATGTACAACTCGTTATGGTGCAAGGCACCAAGAGTCCGGTGTCACTCTCACTTAATCAACAACGAGTTTCACAGTGGATTAGTCGATCACTTGCGGAACCTCATTTCACGGCCGTTGCGCAGCATGCAGCCCAGCCAAATCCGCAGGACATACTTTTTGCAATCGGGGCGACTGCTGAATGCGCCCCGACTTTGCCGTGGCTTTCGGCTGGGGGCGTCGTGGCGGCGGTAAGTCGACCGAACCACGTTAAGTGGGCAGAGTTGATCCGTAACGCTCGCAATTCAGCGGGCACGTTGATTGTTCCTGTACTCAGCGATGTTGATGTAACACTGCTTACTGACGAAGAGTTGGCGCAGCAAGCTGGTATCGACATCATGACTGATCTTGATGCTGTAGCTGGATTTCTGCGTGCAGTTGTGCAGCAGCCGCATCGCAAGCTGATTGTTGGTGGTTACATATATATAGGCGGAGCTGCGCATATAGCTGTCCAAGCAGCCCAAGACTCAGTGATGGTTCTGGCTCAAAGTCTCGAGCCCACTGCCGTGCTCACGTGGCTCGCGACTCCTACCGATCAAACTCCGGTGCCACTCTCTGTTCTGGAATCGGCAGTTGAGGATTACGCATCACGAAATTCACTCACAGAAGTTCGTGACTGGTTGTGGCAGAGATTGGGTTACTGCCTGCCTCCCCAGATATCGCTTTTCGCTACAGCACAGCAAACATTGGCAATTCGGGATTGTGCATCTGGAGTACAAGGTCCGAACTATGTAATGGCAAAACGTGCTCAACGATGGCGCGCGTACTTGTCAGCCATGAACGGAATGAGTGTTGCGTATTGCGTCACACCGCCAGCGCGCACTCACTCCGTTCTTGATCACACTCTGTTGCATGCGACGTATCGCGGAGCTCCGCGTTTTGGATTGCGTCCGTTTGATGTAGCGACCACAAAAATGCTGTCTGCAATGTCCCTTGCCTATCAAGTTGAGAATCCCGTCGCATTTGACGAGTTAGATCCCACTGCACTTCACATGAAGTACGCCGTGCATGCAGGACTGTGGCGATTGAAATATGAAACTGACAGCGTGTGGGTGCCAGCGACTGTTCGTGGAGCACTGGCACTCGTCTTGCCTAAAAAGTTTGGTTAACGCTTACGTCAGCCACGACAAAACAGTGTCACGCAGCGTTGTTGCCTGAATAAATACAAGCAATCCCACGTAGACGTACTTGCGCTTCTTTTCTTCAAGATCGCTCGATGCATAACCAAGAATGCATAACAACTGGCCAAAACCAAGTACTGGCATCAGTAAATATGTGCCCACTGCAAAGGTTCCGAGAACTGCATCGCGAATCCAAGTTTTTGCGCGGGGAAGCGGCGCTAGAAAAGTAATCGCAATTGCACCTTCAATGATGATGGTGGCAACAGTGAGAAACATCCAGAAACCATCTAGGCCAGAAACTTCGGTCAAGCCGAATGTCGCTGGAGTGTTCACAGATTTCATTGCAGTAATTGCGTGCAAGTTGGCATTGACATCTGCTTTTGAAATCAATCCCATCATTGAAAACGCATCAGTCAAGCGGCTTTCTGTTGCAGCAGCAAACTCAAAGAATGCACCGCTACGAAATTCCGGTGACAAAACCTTCCATGCAGTGGCAAACAAGAATGTCAGTCCAATGAGAAGTCGCGAAACGAGTTGGAATTGTCGCTCGGTGTGCTTGCCCATCACAAAAATCGATAGCGCCAGCAACCAATACAAGAACAACCATTCGTGATTGTCGTAAGTGAACATTGCACTGAATACAAAACGGATTAGCGCAACGACGAAAACTGTCGGCCAGTACCACTTGTATTTGTAGAGTGACAAACCAATGCCAGCAATGGCAAAAACTGTTGTCGCTGGTTCGAATGCGCTCGTTGGGACCGCGATGATCAAGAGTGACGTGAGGAACGAGGCAAAAAGATATCGAGGATTATCAATTTCACCTGTTGCATTCTGTTCATCCGCATTGCGTTGAGAAGTGAAAGTTTGTTTCGCGTGCTGCCGACGACTCATTGCGCACCGCCTGACCACGTCGCAAGTAATTCGGGTGTGACGCGATTCAAAACTTTTTCGTAAGTGATGCCGTACACCTTGATAGTGAAGTCTTTCGGCCGAAAATGCATGCCGTTGCCTTGTGCCAGCAGCACTGCCTGATCGCCATTCTGTTGCCAGACTCGATTAGCCAGAAGTTCCGCCACGGCGGCCAAGCGGTCAGCAGTGGGAAGGGCTCGAGCGTCGGTGTAGGTCTCCTTCCCATCGACTGTCTTGGTCAGGGAGGTTTCGATGGTTCCCCAGTCAATCTTGAGCTCAGACCCGTCGTGAGCCCTGACGGTCACCTGAAAAGCTCGGTGATAGTCGCGATCCACGGTCGCGAACATCCCGAACCCTCCGCCTCGCCATGAGGAAAGGGCGGAATCAGCGTGCATTCGAGCCTGATTCAGGGCCACAATGGGCAAAAGGAGGACCGGGATGAGGAGAAATCCGAGACCGGGACCTCGAAAAGACGGAATAGCCATGGCGGGAGTATGCCCCGCCTGAGTCGACTTTTGGTCCACTTTTTGCCCCTCTAAACCCAAAAGTGGGGGCTCTCCCTCACAAACTTGGAACCCTTTCGTTACCAAAAGGTCAGGGATTGGCTAAGGGAGAGTTGTGGTTATGTGCGGGATATGTGCTATTTTTCCCCACGACGTGCCCTGCAGACAGGTCACATCAGTGGTCTGTCCGCTTACAGATTGAGAGAGGAACACGTACGTGTCCATTACCAATCGGCTGAATTTCTGGCGATCTTCAGCTGCCAAATCAATTGGCGTCGCAGCAGCTTTGGCAGTTTTTGCCGGCTTCTTGACGCCGACTAGTGCGAGTGCAACTTCTGACGACATGGAAGTCGTCATGTACATCACTAGCAACTCAACCGCAGATATCTGTGTGAACTTCGACAACAACGATGGCATTCCGTCATACGTTTGGAATGATGAAGATCACTACGGAGATCCTTTTGCGACGCGTAGCTCTAATCAAGCAGCAAACGTCAACGATGCAACCTTCATCTCTGATGCAGGTTTGTCTATCGATGACTCAACTTCTGATTACGACAACGGCGCGTCATACACATTGACTTTCGTAGATGACAATGTCAATGCATCTAACGAAACCTCATGGGAATACACAGTTGATTACTACCACTGTGACATTCTTTTCCGCGCTTCCAGCATCGATCCTTTCGATTGGTACCACGTCAACTTCAAGTACCGCGCATGGCTCGAAAACGGTGTTAGTGATGACGGTGTCAACACCGGCAGCACTGACAATGGCTGGGACTACACCGATGAATGGGTTGTAGAAACACCTCAGTACGTTGATGACAACTACAACAACGAAGATGACTTCGACACCGCTGTAGGTCTTGCTAACCAGAACAACCGTATTCGCGACGAGCGTCACACGGCTTACTTCTGCTTGACGAACGATGTCTACTTCAATAACTACAACCAAGACGGCTATAACTGGAGCGACTACTGGTACGCAGAGATTGCCTACCGACCATCACTTCGTGTTATCGACGAAACTCTGGATCAGGACGTTACAGAAGAGGTAACCGTCACTGATGGCAACGGTTACTGGGGCGAAGACTTCCCTAACAACAGCTCCTTCAGCGATGATTGCGATAACTACGAATACGGTTACTTGATTGAAGATTTGACTCTCGGTCACACCTACCATTTCGAAGCAATCACCACCAGCTACTACTACCACGAGCATGAAATCACTGACTGGTGGCCAATCTTCGGCTGGCAGTACAACATGGATGGTTCATACGAGAATTACAACCACTTGTACTGGTCACATGTTGAATCAGGTCAATTCACTCCTCTCGATGTGCGTCAGAACCAGACTGCTGTCTACGAACCAAATAACAACGCAGGTTGCGATGGTCCGTACTGCTACTGGTACACCACTCAGTGGGATGAAGGCTCAGGCGACGTCACCAACAACAACGTCTATGTGACTCGTGGTGACAGCATCGACAACAACACCATCAACTACACCAACGTTGACGTCGTGTTGCCTGTAGATGTTGCAGATGCATGGGACAACTGGGAGGGTTACAACCTCGGTCAGGCGTACATGGACCAATGGGCTGACTTCGACATCATCGAAGATCGGGGCAGTGGTGACTGGTACGCGGACAGCGACTGGCGCACGTTCGCTCAGCTCAACGGTGGTTGGTACCTCGATGACAACGGCTACGTCCAAGGGCCATTCGGTCAACACGAGACGTACTTCGGTCAAGATGAATCGGCTGACACTGTTATCAATTCATTGTCAAACAACCAGGCTTGGGGAACTCAGCAAACTGGTGATGCCGGTTACTACCGTGACTTCTACGGTCAGGCATTCGTCAACGCTGATCTCCAGTACTTCGACGGTGTATACCAAGGTCTCTCTGATTCATTCAGCGAGAACAACAACAATTACACCCCGAGCTGGGATTCAACCAGTGTTCGCGCATTGAGCACGACTTCAGTCGAACTCAGCTTCAACTCTGGCATCACCACCTACCAGGATCACTTGAGTGACAACTACGGTGCAGCAACCGGTTACGCAGATTCAGCAAATGCTGTCTACTACGTACGCGCGGTTCCTAACTACGGTAGCCACTCAACCTTCTGGTGGAACGGTGGCTTTGGCCCAGAAACCACAGGCAACTGGGGTGGTTGGAACAATGCAGGCGATCCACAGCCAGACAGCGCATGGGATAACTTCTCAAGCGATGAAGACAATCGTCCAAACCGTTACGGTGTAATCGATTACGTCTTTACCAACAATTCAGATTTGGCTGATGAACTTGATGCAGACGGTGGAGTCACCATGCGTCCGGACTCAAGCTGCAACTGGACCTACAACTACTACTACAGTTGCGATTACAACGGTATTGCGCAGATGAACCTCACCGGTTTGCAGCCAGGCACCACGTACTCACTTGAAGTACGCGTTGTTGCTGCTAACACCCTCGGTGTTGACGATTCTGACTACTACACCTGGAACCTTGCTGATGACCAGTGGAGCTACAACCCATGGACAACATCAGAATCCGGCGACGGTGGTTGGTTGAACGTTCAGACTCGCCAGGCGAATTACGCAGTTGCTACTACATACCTCGATGGTGCAGCACAGAATGTGACCCGCACCAGCGCAGATGTAGCAATCAACTTGCAGAACTCGCACATGGTCGACACTCTTGATGTCAACCAGGCAGGTTATGTTGCGATTAACAAGTGCAATAAGTACGAATGGGCTGATGGCGAAACCATTTGCGACAACCCAACGTGGCAGAGCACTGCTGATTACCAGACATGGGAAGAATCGCCATACGTGGCACGCTTCGATCAGCGCACAATCAGCCGTTACAACGTCATGAAGACTGAGTACGTAGATGGTCAACTCTCAGCGATCATCAACATGACTCAGCTCACTCCTGACACCACGTATGAAGTTGTTTTCGCAATGGATTACTGGCCAACTGGCGCTGAGTTCTACATGTGGGGCTGGGACAACATCTACCCACCAACCATGGCAGCTTACGAGCCAAGCAACCGTTACAACTTCGCTAACACTCTTGATGGCGATTTCTGCAACGGTTACTGGGATGCTCAAGAGCACGACGCAGCAGATTGCTACAACGGCGTTGCTAACAACGACATCTACCGTTCAGGCGTCATCACCTTCACCACCGGTGACCCTGACATGGTCAACCCAACTCTCAGCAGCTTGACTCCTGAAGATGGCGCGACAGATGTGTCTGTTGACAGCGACCTCGGTCTTACTTTCGATGAAGATGTTGTGAAGGGCTCTGTTGGTCACTTGATCAAGGTCTGGAACAAGAACACTGCATCGGTAGTAGCAACCGTTGATGTCACATCAGCAGCAGTTACCGGTTCCGGTTCAGAGTGGAGCGTTGCTCTTCCTGACCTGAACTACTCAAACGATTACTACGTAACCGTCGATGCAGGTTCATTCCTTGACCTTGCTGGCAACGCTTACGCAGGTCTCGCAGGTAGCTCAGCTGACTTCAGCACTGAATCGACTGATGAAGAAGGTCCAGTACTTGAAAGCATCGGAACAGTTTCAACCTGGCAAGATGGCAAGGCTGACACTGACACCACGATCACCCTCAACTTCGATGAGAACGTTGTTGCTGGTCTTGGCGAAGTTCAGATCCGCAAGGCATCTAACGGTCAAATTGTTCGCACCCTTGTCCCAGCTCTGTACAAGAACATTGTGCTCGGCGACAACAAGGCAGTGATCACCCTTGACGGTCTCCTCGGATACTCAACGGAATACTTCGTATACGTTGCTCCGGAAGCCTTCAGTGATGCAAACGGCAACCTCTTTGGCGGTAACGCTGGTGACCTCTTCAATGAAGATGCACCATCGAACTTCACCACCCAAGACAAGCCAGACTTGCTCGGTACCATCACGACATCAAAGTCTGATGCATTGCACCGCCGCACCTTCACCGTTTCTTACGGTGCAGACGCTGCGTTCCTTGCAGTCAAGATCTACCGTCGCGATATCCAAACCTTGCAATGGCATTACCTGGGTACTGTCTACTTGGATGACAAGGGCAACGGCTCTATCAAGTTGACTACACCGCTCATGCAGCAATGGGAATACGTCCAGGGACGTGTGGGCAACCACACCACCTCATACGACGAGGTTCTCACCAAGTAATTAGATTCTCCGGAATCTCTCCCTCAGGGAGGTCGCTTCGGCGGCCTCCCTGAGGCTTTTTTATGCCCCCCATGAACATCTGCGAGACACGCCCAACAAACGAGCAATTGCACGATGTGCGAGCCAATGTCATACCTCGCATCTATAGTTCCGCTCCCCGTCAGGGACCAGGCTCAACCTGGCACCCGGCGGCACGAACGGGAGAGCAACACATGGTCATTAGAAGGTCCAACCTCACAGGCTTCGGCTGGTTGGCGCCAACCGCGCATCCCGCGCACGGTGGAACCGAAGAAAGACCAGCCTCATAACCCTGAGGGTTATGAGGAAGAGCGGGTCGGTCACACGACTGACCACAACGATTCCTGTTGAGAGCGCATGCAGGACACCTGCTCATGCGACCCATTAATCAGTCAGTCTGTGATCGAAAGGTTCGCTATGCCTATTGCGGGGCGTTTGCCCTCGAATATCCAAGCCGTCCATCAAGTGCCACGGTCATTAAGCCAAGCAGGTGCTTGCATCACTACAAAGAATCCAGATCTCTTTTTCAGTGATGATCTCGCCGACATTGCGGCAGCCAAAAAGATCTGTGCAGGTTGCAACATTGCTGCGGCATGTTTTGCTTACGCAGCGACCTCAGAGAAATACGGAGTATGGGGAAACACCAGCTCCGAAGAACGAGAAGCAGCAGCTGGTCTGCCGATTCTCACACCGGAAGAACGTCGAGAAGCGACAAGTATCCGAGACGCAATTCTGTCGGGAATGAAAACTTCAGACATTGCCCGCCGCTTTTGCGTAAGCGACAGAACCATCTATCGCTACAAGAAAAAGCTGAAAAATGAAGGTCTTTTAGCGGCCTGATTAGATTGGGAGTCTCGCTCTTAGGAGCGGGGCTCCCAATGTTCCACGTGCGGGGGCTGTGAAAAAAATGGACTGATAACAGCGCGCCAGTCGGTAAACAACGAACCACCGCGGAACTTTTCAGTGTGATCTTCCAAGGTTTCCCACAACAAAGCCAACATGATGGTGCTTGGGCGTTCAACGCCTTGGCTAATGTCGAGACCAAGAAATCCTTCTGCGCGTTCCAGAATAGCCATGCCATTGGACTCCACTGCAGCAATGAATTCTGCTTCTTTACCAGGAATGACGTGAATTAAAGCTGTCTCAAGAATCATGAGGGAAGTGTAGTTGCGACGGGCAAATCTGATTCAAGAATTCCGCTAAGAAACGATGCAGCAAGAAGCCCGCAGGCAGTGCACATGAGAGCAATAGGCAAACCGGCGCTACCCGCAATTGTTGAAACAATGGTTTTGAACAACAAAATAAAGAATGCATTCGTCATGGCCACAGCAGCGATTCCCCGTGCCGTTGAAAGTTGAGGAATACGACCTGCGGCAGTGAGAAACGCCGCAGGCATAGCGGCCACACCGATAGCAACTGCGCCGAAGGAGGCACCCGCAAGTATGGTCAAAAGAGTGGAATTTGCCGCATTTTCCGCTGAATTTACCAAGTTTGTCACGAGCAAAATTCCTAGGTAAGTGATGCCGGCGAAAAGTCCAACTCGACGAACAACCTTGGCGATTCCGTAGCGATCTTGCACGGAACCAATGAATGCACGCATCACAATCTGTATTGCATAAAAACAGGTGACACCTAATGCGTTGACGCCGAGTGCCAATCCCAGTGTTTCATGCATGTAGATACTTGACCAATCAAAGACACTCACCTCAGCGATGAGCCCCAAAGACATGGCAAATGAAATGAACACGATGCGCTTTCGCACATCAGCTGGAATCTTTTCATGCTGCGCGACATGCGAATCATCTTTGTGGTCAGTTGGTGACATCATTGAAGTGCCCAACCACACTAAAAGCGTGGCGGTAATACCAATCGCACTCAAGTGAACTGTGGGAGTGAGAACCGCAGCCACCACAGCACCAAGTACCGCAGTGGTGAAAGAGCCAGTGCTCCATCCTGCGTGAAAACGTGGCATCAAAGATTTCTTAAGTTGCACTTCAAGATCGACACCTTGTGAATTCATCGCAACATTGGTGACGGAATAGCAAAAAGAGATTCCCAAACTTGTGAGAGCTAGTTGCCAAGCCTGATTGATAACACCATTGGAAGCGATGACCAGCATCATGATGGAACCAGACGTGCGCGCAATTCTCCGACTGCCAAACTTGTGAATCAGTCTGTGTGCGATCCAATTGCCAAGAGTTCCACCGATAGCGCCAGCTGCCAGCGCGTAGCCAAAGATGGCATCGCCAGAGCCAATTCGTAATTTGATTTCAGCCAACCGAGTAGCGGTTGCGGATGAGGCGAAACCCATAGCAAAGAACAGAATGAGAATGCCGTTACGAATTCGAGGGAGAGTGTCACGCGTCATCACCGCGCACTCTATTAGCAGGTAGTTG
>JBEGON010000144.1:0-3581 GCA_041181965.1 Actinomycetota bacterium | reverse complement strand
AGGCACGTCTTTCTATCGCACAGTTCAAATTGCGTGAAGGTATGCCAATTGGTGCACACGTAACTCTCCGCGGTGACCGCATGTGGGAATTCTTGGATCGTTTGCTCACCGTTGCATTGCCACGTATCCGCGACTTCCGCGGTATCAGCGGCAAGCAGTTCGATGGTCGCGGCAACTACACCTTCGGTCTCACCGAACAGTCAATGTTCGCTGAAATCGACCAGGACAGCATCGATCGCGTTCGCGGTATGGACATCACCATTGTCACCACCGCTTCCAACGACGAAGAAGCTCGTGCACTCCTCGTGCAACTCGGCTTCCCATTCAAGGAGAACTGAGATGGCGAAAACATCACTGAAACTCAAGGCTGCACGTAAGCCTAAGTTTGCAGTTCGTGCGTACACCCGTTGCCAGCGCTGCGGTCGTCCACATTCTGTCTATCGCAAGTTTGGCCTCTGCCGTATCTGCCTTCGTGAGATGGCACACCGCGGCGAACTACCCGGCGTCACAAAGAGCAGCTGGTAAATCAACTACGTCATAGGTCCACAACACAGATGATTGTGGAAACCAGGCGGGAAAGGGCTGAAGCCCAATGACAATGACCGATCCGATTGCGGACATGCTTACGCGTTTGCGTAACGCAAATTCTGCATACAAGGATGAAGTGGCGATGCCATTCTCAAAGATCAAGCAAGGAATTGCTGAAATCTTGAAGGAAGAGGGCTACATCGCTTCTTACTCATCACGCGATGCTGAAGTTGGTAAGGATCTCGTACTTTCATTGAAGTACGGTCCAAACCGCGAACGTTCAATCGCCGGTGTACGTCGTGTGAGCAAGCCAGGTCTTCGCGTTTACGCGAAGAGCACCAGCATGCCTCGCGTACTTGGTGGTTTGGGTATCGCAATTATCTCGACCTCAACCGGTTTGTTGACCGACAAGCAGGCTTCTAAGAAGGGTGTAGGCGGAGAAGTCATCGCCTACGTCTGGTAAGGGAGAACTGTTATGTCACGTATTGGTCGCATGCCAATTGCCATCCCAAGTGGCGTTGATGTTGCTATCGACGGTGCCAGTGTCACCGTTAAGGGACCTAAAGGTCAGTTGAACCACGTTCTTCCTTCAGCAATCAAGATTGCAAAGAATGAAGATGGCACCTTGGCTGTCACTCGTGTTGATGATGAGCGTTTGAGCAAGTCACTCCACGGTTTGTCACGCACCTTGGTTGCAAACATGGTCTCAGGTGTTACTGAAGGCTACGAAAAGAAGATGGAACTTTCAGGTACTGGTTACCGTGTTGCACTCAAGGGAACTTCTCTTGAATTCGCACTCGGTTACAGCCATCCAATCGTTATCGATGCACCTGCAGGTATCACCTTCGCTGTTGAAGCACCAACCAAGTTTTCAGTGCAAGGCATTGATAAGCAGCTCGTTGGCGAAACTGCAGCAAAAATTCGCAAGCTTCGTAAAACCGATCCGTACAAAGCTAAAGGCGTTAAGTACGAAGGTGAAGTTATCCGTCGCAAGGCTGGTAAGGCAGGTAAGAAGTAATGGCACTCACAAGTTGGGGCAAGCATCGCTCTGCTAAATCAGTTTCGCAGCGTCGTCGTGCAATCCGCATCCGTAAGAAGATCAGCGGCACCGCATTGCGTCCACGCATGGTCGTTACTCGTTCAGCTCGCCACGTATTCGTGCAAGTTGTCGATGACACCAAAGGCGTAACTCTCGCTTCTGCATCAACAATGGAAGCAGACATGCGCAAGGACTCAGGCGACAAGACTGCAAAGGCCCGCAAGGTCGGCGCACTTGTTGCTTCGCGTGCAAAAGCTGCAGGCGTTGAAACCGTGGTCTTCGACCGCGGTGGTTCGAAGTACACCGGTCGCATTGCGGCCCTGGCTGATGGCGCCCGCGAGGGCGGCTTGGTCTTCTAGGAAAGACGGAAGGACACAAAGTGGCAACTGCAGCAGCAGGAACCCGTCGCGGCGGAAGTAATGAACGCGGCGAAGGCCGTGAACGTCGTGGCCGTCGTGAAGACCGCACGACCGAACGCGAAAAATCACCGTACATTGAACGCGTTGTTGCGATCAATCGCGTAGCCAAGGTCGTCAAGGGTGGTCGTCGCTTCAGCTTTACCGCACTCGTTGTGGTTGGCGATGGCGATGGCAACGTTGGCATTGGTTACGGCAAAGCAAAAGAAGTCCCACAAGCAATTGCTAAGGGTGTCGAAGAAGCAAAGAAGAGTTTCTTCAAAGTTCCTCGCATCCAAGCAACCATCCCTCACCCAGTTCAGGGCGAAGCAGCAGCTGGCGTAGTTCTTCTACGTCCCGCAGCTCCTGGTACCGGTGTGATCGCGGGTGGCCCAGTGCGTGCAGTGTTGGAATGCGCAGGCATCCACGATGTTTTGTCGAAGTCTCTCGGCTCTGACAATGCAATCAACATTGTTCATGCAACAGTTGCAGCTCTCAAGATGCTTGAAAACCCAGAGCAGGTTGCTGCTCGTCGTGGCAAAGCAGTTGAAGATGTTGCTCCAGCAGCAATGCTTCGTGCACGTGCAGGAGTTCAGTAATGAGCAAGCAACTTAAAGTCACTCAAATCAAGTCAACGATTGGCGAAAAGCCAGCCGCGCGCGAAACAGTCCGTTCACTCGGTCTCAAGCGCATCGGTCACGTTGTCGTGCAAGCAGACAAGCCAGAAATCCGCGGAATGGTTCGCGCCGTCGCTCACCTGGTTTCAGTTGAGGAGGTCAAGTAACTATGGGTCTCAAGGTTCATCACCTTCGTCCAGCCCCGGGCTCCAAGACCAAGCGCACTCGCGTTGGTCGTGGTGAAGGCTCGAAGGGTAAGACTTCAGGTCGCGGTACTAAGGGTACGAAAGCTCGTTACCAGGTTCCTGCAAACTTTGAAGGTGGCCAGATGCCTATGCATATGCGCCTTCCAAAGTTGAAGGGTTTCACCAATCCAAACCGCGTGGAATTCCAAGTTGTCAACGTTGCGCAGATCGAGCGTCTCTTCCCACAGGGTGGCGACATCACGATTATCGATCTCGTTCGCGCTGGTGCTGTTCGCAAGGGCGAGCCTGTCAAGGTTCTCGGCCAAGGCGACATCAAAGTCAAGGTGAATGTCACTGCAAATGCATTCTCTGACTCAGCGAAAGAAAAGATCGCCGCAGCTGGCGGCAAGACCACTCAGGTCTAACCAGAAAAACTAGTCTGACGCCCCGGCGCCATTTCGGTGTTGGGGCGTCAGTCACAAAAAGAGATCGGGAAGTACATGCAGTTAAGTGCCTTCGCCTCGGCGTTCAAGACACCTGACCTTCGCAAGAAGTTGCTTTTCACTTTGGGCATCATTGTTCTGTTCCGTGTTGGTTCAGTCATCCCCATTCCAGGTGTGAGCTACCAAGCTGTGAAGACGTGTTTGGACCAAGCACAGTCAAACCAACTGCTCTCTCTCGTCAACCTCTTCTCCGGTGGCGCTTTGCTCAAGTTGAGCATCTTCGCTCTCGGCATCATGCCGTACATCACTTCTTCCATCATTTTGCAGTTGCTCGTCGTGGTTATTCCTCGACTCGAGATGCTCAAAGAAGAAGG
>JBEGON010000143.1:0-5743 GCA_041181965.1 Actinomycetota bacterium | reverse complement strand
GTCAATCCATTCGATATTGATATTCAAGTTGAGCCTGCAGGTCGAGGCGGAAATTCAGCGCAAAAGATTGGCTTTGCGCGAATTCCAAGTTAGTTCGTGAAGTTGATTTCTTCGAAAGAAGTAACAACTGGGAATTTAGTCTGTGCACGTGCGGCTTCTGCATGCGGTTCTCCGTCGCGGGCGAGAAGCACGACTTTCCATCCTGCTTGCTCGGCGGCATCCGCTTCTTGCACAACGTCGGTAAGGAACAGAATTTCGCTAGGAGTCTTTGCGAGCGCATCAGCGATTGCTCCGTATGAGTCTGTTTCGCGCTTGTTGCCTGCAGTAACAGTGTCAAAGTAACCAGAGAAAAGTGCTGCCAGGTTTCCTGCATCAGTGTGGCTGAACCACGACTTTTGCGCAGTCACTGATCCAGAGCTGAAAACGTGTAGCGCTAGACCTTGTGCATGCCATGCATGCAATTGCGGCGCCACATCGTCAAATAGATGTGATGTGAGGTCACCAAATTCGAAACCTTCACGCCAAATTTCGCCCTGGACTGTTTTCAATGGAGAAGCTTTGACGTCTTCATCACTCCATTTTTCAAGTGAGGAGATAAGTTCGACATCACTCACTTCGCTCTTACCCAAGAGCGATGCTGCCTGTTGCGCAACTGCAGCAACATCAATCCGAGGTGAGTTCTGCACCCAATGCGCAATGCGAGTTCGAGCGTAAGGAAACAAGACTTCAAAGACATGGGAAGTCTTTGAAGTGGTGCCTTCAATGTCAACGACAATCGTCGACACATCAGCGAAGGTGACAGTCACAATTAAAGGCTAGCGCGTTGTGCTGCGAGTTCATCGAATGAAGCAAACTTTGATGAGATCTCAGAGCCAGTGAAGTTTCCGATCCAGCCATCTTCATCATGGAAGAAACGAATTGCGCTGAAGTATGGATTTGTTCCCATATCAAACCAGTGAGTGGTTCCGGCTGGAACAGAAAGCAAATCGCCAGCTTCACAGTAGACAGCGAAAATTTTGCCGTTCACATGTAGGTAGAACACACCAGCACCTGCGACGAAGAAACGAACTTCGTCGTCGTCATGTGCATGTTCATTCAAAAACTTTGCGCGGGCACCGGCTGCGGTCTCTGGCCACGAAGGATCGTCGCTCGGGGTTAGTCCTACGACGTCGACCTTGATGAAACCTTCTGCAACTTTGATGCGCTCAACTTCATCTGCGTAGGCCGCAAGAACTTCATCCTGCGATGCGGAGTTAGCAACATCGCGAAGTGGCCACTGATCAAAACTGACTCCAAGCGGGGTGAGCTTGTCGGTGATGATTGCGGTATCAACCGTCTGCAGTTCTGGGGTGGCTGGTGCATCTTCGGCCCAGATCGTGAGCATGGTCATGAGGACTCCTTCGCTTCGGTGGCGAATCCTGCCAATGCTCACGCCTCTCGCCAAACCCAATTTCACTATTGCATTTGATTCGCAGCAAGTGTTCACACTTGTGCCATTTCCGCTTTCGGCTACTTCACCCTGCACCCCCGCCCATACGGTCTGCACCTGCTCAAGCTGGAGGTCATCATGGGAGACAGCAAACTTCGCCACGACATTGCGGCGGAATCAGCCGTGCTCGCAACCCATGGCTGGATGCGTGGCACCGCTGGCAACGTTTCGGCGGTCGTCAGCCGGGACCCTTTCCGTCTTGCAGTTTCTGCCAGCGGTCTCGACAAAGGGGCGATGCAGCTTTCTGATGTCGTTGATGTCGATGAATTTGGTCAACTGCTTGCGCCATCAGTCCATAAGCCAAGCGCCGAATCAGAATTGCATTCACGCATTGCGCTTCTCACTGGCGCTGACGCAGTGGTGCATGTTCATAATCACGCATCAGTTCTTGCCGCAGAGAAATACCCACAAGGCGTTGTGCTGTCAGAAATTGAAATGCTCAAAGGCATCGGTCGCCCTGCGCACGATATTGAGACCATCATTCCTGTGATCAAGAATTCACAAGACATGAAAGAACTCGGCAATCGCTTCGAAGATACGTTCAACGCAGAAGTGCCATTGATCATCGTCGCTGGTCACGGCCTGTATGTGTGGGGCAGCAATGTTCGGCAAGCACGGTTCTACACCGAAGCCGCTGACTGGCTTTTGCAACTTGCCATTGCGCGCAACTAACGCGCAAACACCTGTAAATTCTTAATTGCTTGTTGCAAGATTTCATCTTGTTTGCAATACGCCCAACGCACAAACGGTTCGCCCACTTCAGGGTCTTGGCACAGCCGTGAATGTGGAATCGCCACAACTCCGGCTTTTGTAATACTCGCTTCTACAAACTCTGCGCCTGACTTGAATCCAAGTGGTCTCACATCAGTCGTTAAGAAATATGTGCCTTGCGATGGAATGATTCCAAAGCCCAACTCAGTAAGTCCAAGAGTGAACAAATCCCGCTTATTTTGCATGGAATTCTTGAATTCATTCCAGTATTGATCTGGGAAGTGCAAACCCTCTGCAATCGCATATTGAAATGGACCACTAGACACATACGACAGGTGTTGACGCACAACGCGAACTGCAGCAATCAAATTGCGCGGACCTGATGCCCAGCCAACTTTCCATCCAGTAAATGAAAAGCTCTTGCCAGCACTTCCGACAGTGACAGTGCGCTCAAACATTCCCGGCAAGGATGCAATTGCCCTGTGTCGATATTCTTCAAACCATAGATGTTCATAAGCCTCATCGCTAATCACAATTAGGTTGTTTTCAATTGCGATGGTTGCAAGCTCTTGGAGTTCATCGAGGGACCACACGATGCCTGTCGGATTATGTGGAGTGTTGATCACGATGACTTTACTTTTGGATGTGATTCGACTGCGGAGTGCTTCAAAATCTGGACGCAAAGACTGTGTTGATGGCACCCCGACAACACGACCGCGCGCCATTTCGACGCCTACTTCATAGATGTCAAACCATGGTTCGAAAATCAGAACTTCGTCGTCAACGTCAACAAGTGCAAGTAATGCGGACTGCAATGCTTCAGACGCGCCGGTGGTAACAACAACTTCGGTTTCCCAATCAAGATCAATTCCATAATAGCGCTTTTGATGTGCGGCGATTGCTTGGCGTAATTCAGGAATGCCATGTGGCGCTGGGTATTGATTACCGCGACCTTCTTCGATTGCTCGAACTGCTGCTTCTTTCAATGCATCTGGGCCATCGACATCAGGAAAACCTTGTCCGAGATTGATTGCGCCAACAGCACGGGCGCGCATCGACATCTCTGCAAAAACAGAGGTTGAATGCCTGCGCAGACGAGGCACCAAGGAATCGAGGTTGTTATCCACGCGCGAACACTAGAGGCGTAAAGGATTTTGACTATTGACGCCACATTTCTTAGTGTGTACTGTGGTACACATATGCTACAAATCAAATCCACCAAGGATTTTGATAAGTGGCTAACAAGGCTCAAGATAAGAGACACAGAACTAGTCGGTCGAATCCTTGTCAGAATTCAGAGACTGCAAGCGGGAAACCCTGGTGATGTTAAAAATCTTGGAGATGGTGTTGAGGAATTGCGCCTCAATTTCTCTTCTGGATATCGGATCTACTTCACGAGAAGAGACTCCGTTGTAGTTTTCTTGTTAGCTGGCGGGGACAAGTCTTCGCAAGTTCGCGATATAAAGAAAGCGAAAAAGTACGCAAAGCAATTGGAGCACGAGAATGAAAACTAAGACACGTAACTGGGACGCGGCTGAGCACCTCGACTCACCATCTCTAATTGCCGCGTACCTCGAAGCTGCTCTCATCGAAGCCAAGGGCGATCCACAATTCCTGCTCACCGCTCTCAACACTGTTGCACGAGCAGGCAACTTCAGTGAGCTCTCTCGTGAAGTTGGCATGAGTCGCAAAGGTCTCTACAAAGCACTTTCTACTGACGGCAATCCAAGCTTTACCAGCATTATGCAACTTCTCAACACATTGGGTGTTGAAGTGCACTTCAATGCTCAGAAAGTTTCGCGATGAACAAGTTCGCAAAGATGACGGTGGCATCGGTCTATGTGCACTACGTCAATAAGGTCACCAGGAAAGATCGCACCACAAAAGAACTCGATCAGGTAATCACATGGCTCACTGGATTTTCGAATGTAGAGCTCAAAAAACATTTGAAGAACGAGACGACATTTGAAGAGTTCTTCAAACAAGCAAAACTCAACAAAAATGCCAAACTAATTACTGGCACTATTTGTGGCGTCAAAATCGAAGAAATCGACGATCCGCTAATGAAGAAAATTCGTTACCTAGACAAGCTTGTCGATGAACTTGCCAAGGGCAGACCCATGGAAAAGATTCTTCGGAGCTAGCGCTTCGCCTTGATAGTTTTGGTCCGCACTGATGATGAAAAACCTACCGGTCGCGCCTGCACTTGAATCGTGGACTTAAGCTTCACTTTGACACTGCATTTCCCTGTAGCCGCAAACTTGCATGTTCCTGCTTTTGTCCACTTCCCAGGTTTCGCAGGATTCGCATAACTCCGCGAATACAAATTCATGCTCTTGCCTTTGAACTTTGAGCTCGCAGCAAGAGGTGTCACATACTGCGAGATTGCTGAAGTAACAGTTACTTGAGAATTGACTTTCGCGCTTGTCGGAGCGCTCATTGTGAGATCTGGAACAAATGGAATCTCGACAGTTGCAGAACCATCACTCCATTCAGTGAAGGCGCTGACAAGACTTTGATTTACACCTGGCCGAGGCTGATAGTAAATGAGAAATCGAGGCGAAATGACTCTCTCAATCCCGGTCAAGCTATCATCGTCTGAACAGTACGGATTGCTTGAACACCATGAATCAATTCCTGAATCGGAAGTGGCAAATTCATACGCGTGGACAGTGACACGACCCGAATAATCGGTCGTAAGCGTAAGTCCATCGCCATTCTCAGAGGTATCAAATCTCCGAAGAATCCCATCCCCTAAAGCGTCATTCAATGCGTAGGGAAATAGTGCACTGAATGAGACAAGCGCACCAACGATTGGATTTCCTGCGTCATCAACTGCAGTCAATCTAATGTCAAACGGATTTGGAGCTGTGATGTTCTTTTGCACATCGCTATTTGCGAGCAAAAAGGAAAAGTTTGCTTCGAGTAGACGGTCAGCGCGGCTTCCTTGCTCACAGCCGAATCTTCTATCCTCCCCGTTTATTGTGTAGAAGGAAATTGAACGGACGGCAAGAATTACTTCGCTATTTGCTTTCGCTTGAAGGGCGTACCTTCCTTGCGAATCGGTACAAGTAGAAGTGTCAAGGCCATTACTTCCAGCAGTTATCGCAAGGTTTGGAATCGGGTTCCCAGCAGCATCTTTTACAGTTCCTCGAATGACTGGGAAATTTGCAGCACTTGTAGGAGTCGGGCTCAAAGCCAATAGAAGAGTCAATCCAGTTGTTAAAAAGAACAATCGCTTCAACATGTCCCCGTTTGACCTCTCGGTAGTACTGATTGCACGATAGTTTCAGAACGTCGCCGATTTGTAAAGGACCCTGAGGCTTAGCCCAGAGTTACTGCGAACCAGCGACCTTCATTGTCGGAGAATGCGAAAGATGGAACGCCTCCATGTTCGCCGGGTTCCATCGCTTGAACTCCATTCGCAACAAGTTTGGCTTGCGCAGCGTGAAGATCATCAACATGGAAAGCGATAGACGGAGTTGCAAGATCAAGACCTGAAGGATTGTCCTTCATCAACTCGAGCGGAACGAGTTCCAGAGC
>JBEGON010000142.1:0-5524 GCA_041181965.1 Actinomycetota bacterium | reverse complement strand
ATTTGAAATTCCACTGGTCGGCCAAGTGGACCGATAACGGTGGTGTGCAGTGACTGATACATCGTGAATTTTGGCATCGCGATGTAATCCTTAAAACGACCAGGCACGGGGTTGAACTGCGCATGGATTCGTCCAAGAACCGCGTAACAATCCCCTACTGATTCCACCAAAATTCGAACGCCAACCAAGTCGTAGATTTCATCCAAATCGCGGCCGCGAACAATCATTTTTTGATACACACTATAAAAATGTTTTGGTCGACCGGACACAGTTGCTGCGATATTTGCCAATTTCAAATCGCGATCGATGTAGTCAATTACCTCATGGAGCTGCTCTTCGCGTTCAGGCGCTTTTTGTTCGACGAGGCGAACAATTTCATCGTAACGCTTTGGATAAAGATGCTTGAACGAAAGATCTTCTAGCTCAAATTTGATGGTATTCATACCCAGACGATGAGCAAGTGGAGCGAAAATTTCGAGGGTTTCGCGCGCCTTACTTTCTTGCTTACCTTCCGGCATTGCATCAAGAGTGCGCATGTTGTGCAAACGATCTGCCAGCTTGATAACGAGTACTCGAATGTCGCGAGCCATGGCGACAACCATTTTGCGGACAGTTTCTGCCGCTGATGCCTGCCCGTATTTCACTTTGTCCAACTTGGTGACGCCATCAACCAGGTGCGCTACTTCATCGCCAAAATCACCAGCAAGCTGTTCAAGGGTGTATTCGGTGTCTTCGACAGTGTCGTGGAGCAAAGCCGCCACGATGGTCGGAGCTGTCATTCCCAAATCAGCCAAAATTCCAGCCACAGCTAGCGGATGTGTGATGTAAGGCTCTCCACTACGGCGATTTTGATCGCGATGGAAATACGCCGCGGACTCAAATGCTCGCCTAATTAATGCTGTATCGCTCTTTGGATGAAATCCTGTAACAGTCTCGAGCAGGGCTTCGATGTCTGGTTCAAGGCTCGCCATGACGGCCCGATAGTCATGACCACCGGTTTCGTTGGTTTTTGAACCTTCATCAGACATCGGCACCTCCTCCGCGATTCTAAGAGGTGATGCTTCTCAGCGAATGAATCTGAATGTGCGACAACTTGTCTCGACCAGAAAGAAATTCCAAAGTCATCACAACACCGAGTCCCACAACGTGTGCTGAACACATTTCAACCAGCGAAACAGCGGCCGCTGCAGTGCCCCCGGTGGCTAGGACGTCATCGATCAGTAGCACACGTGAGCCAGGTGCGATATCTGCTTGATGCACTTGCAAAGTTGCAGTGCCGTATTCGAGTTCGTAGGTTGCAGAATGCACAGCACCTGGAAGTTTTCCAGCTTTGCGAAGTGCTACGAATCCCGTACCCAATTCGCGAGCAACCGCAGTGCCAACGATGAATCCACGCGCTTCCATGCCTGCCACCACATCGATGCCAGCATCACGAAATGGTGCAGCGAGGGCATGTGAAACTTCAGCGAGACCCTCTGCCGAGGCAAGAACGCCGGTAAGGTCTTGGAACATCACACCAGGCGTTGGCCAATCAGGAATTACCCTGATAAGTCGCTCCAACGCAGGTGTTGTCATGTTAACGCTTGCTTCGAGGCTTACGACGTGGCTGATTACGTGGACCGGTTTCGGTGACAACATTTCGAGCTGGAGTTGCAACACCTGCACCTTCTGCGTCAACGTTGCGGCCACCCTTAGACACCACACGCTTTGCCAATGCGATCATCTCAGGTTGCTTCTCTTTGAGCTGCGCCAACACAGGAGTTGCGATTGCAATCGAAGAATAGGTACCGACCAACATACCGACGAAGAGCGCCAATGAAAGATCGCGCAAGGTGCCAGCACCGAGAATTCCCGCACCAATTCCAAGAATTGCGGTAACTGGCAACAATGCCACGATGGAAGTGTTGATCGAGCGTACGAGTGTCTGGTTCAACGCAAGGTTTGCCGCACCTGAGTAGGTAAAGCGGTTCTGGCGCTCAATCTTGACCGTGTTTTCCTTAACTTTGTCGAACACCACAACTGTGTCATACAAGGAGTAACCGAGAATGGTGAGAACACCAATCACAGTGCTCGGTGTCACTTCAAAACCGGTGAGTGCGTAGATACCAACGGTGATCACAACGTCGTGAACCAAAGCAACGATAGATGCTGCTGCCATGCGCCATTCGAAAACGATGGCGAGGAAGGCGGCCACCAACGCCAAGAAAACCCAAAGCGCGGTGATGGCTTTGCTGGTGATGTCAGCTCCCCATGATGGACCAATGAGCTGGACTTGCACTTCGCTCTTATCGACAGAAAACGTTGTAGCCAATTTATCAATGACTGCATTGCGCTGTGTTTCGCTCAACTCCGGAGTTTGAACACGAAGCTTGTTTGAACCAACCTTGGTAATAATCGTATTTTCAATTCCTACCGAGGTTGCAGCAGCGCGAGCCTGTTCGACAGTGCCAGCATCAGACTGAATTTGAAACTCAGCACCGCCGCGAAATTCAATGCCGAGGTTGAGTCCGCGACCAAACAATCCCACTGCCGAGATCAACAAAAGACCTGCAGAAATTGTGTAAAGCAACTTGCGGCTACCGACGATGTTGTACGACAACTCACCGCGGTAAAGCTTTGCGCCAAAAGCACCAAAACGTGACATGTTTACTCTCCCACATTCTGCGCTGTAGCGCTTGGAGCGTGTGCTGATGCAACACTGGTAACGCCGAGGCGCTGAGGATCTAGGCCGGTCCACTTTGAACCCCGAGCAAACCATGCCGAGCGACCAAACAGCGTGACCATTGGCTTGGTAAACATAAAGGCAACCAGCACGTCAATAGCTGTCGTGAGACCGAGCGTGAATGCAAAGCCGCGGACGCTACCGATACTGAGGTAGTACAAAACAAATGCACCGATCATCGAAACGGCGTCTGCTGCCAAGATCGTCTTTCGGGCTCGGGTCCAACCACTCGAAACGGCGGTGCGCATCGATTTGCCTTCACGGATTTCGTCGCGAATACGTTCGAAGTACACAACGAATGAATCGGCTGTAATACCGACTGCGACGATCGCACCAGCAATACCGGCCAGCGTCAAAGTGAAGCCCATTTGGCGACCCAAGATGACGAATGCCGCATAGCTGATGACAGCGGCAACGGCGAGAGATGCGCCGGCAACCACACCGAGAGCGCGGTAGTAGAACAACAAGTAAATGCTGACCAAGAACAAACCAATGCCACCTGCAAGCAAACCTGCATCAAGTTGATCTTGACCGAGGGTTGGTGAAATTGAGTTCACTTCAGCGAGATCAAGAGTCAACGGAAGCGCACCGTAACGAAGTGTGTTAGCCAAGGTGGTTGCTTGTTCGACAGTGAACTGTCCGCTGATCGAAGCTTTACCGCCAAGAATCGGCTCTTGGAAATATGGATTTGAGAACACAAGACCGTCGAGCACAATCGCAAATTGATTCTTTGGTGAAGTGTTTTGATACAAAGCCTTTGATGCATCTGCAAGTTGTTGCGTTCCTTCAGCATTGAAGCTCAACGAAACTTGCCACGAAGTACCAGAGTTTTCTGGTTTTGCGTCGCTGATTGTGGTGCCTTTGATAAACGCTGGCTGCAACAAGTACTTGGTACCGCCATCACGTGAACAAGTGATGATCCACTTCTTTGGATCGTCTGGATTACCACCCTGACGAGCTTCTGGCTTTGTGCAGTCGAGTTTTTCAAGAGCTGATGCGAGCGATTCGGCGGTGTCACCTTGAATTGGAGCAATCAATGTTTCAGTTGATTGAACCGTTGAAGCGCCGGCAACTTCTTGTTCCACAGGACGAAAATCGAGCAACGCAGTTTGCTTCAACACGTCAGCAATACCTTGCTCGCTCACACCAGGTACTGACACGATGATGGAAGCGCTGTTACCGCTGCCCTGTGTCGAAACTTCTGCTTCAGCAACACCAAGGCCATTAACGCGCTGGCGAATAATGTTGACCGCTTCCGAAAGTTGGGTGTCGGTGATTGTTCCTGACGTCAATCGTGGGGTCAGAGTCACTTGTGTTCCGCCGCGGAGGTCCAAACCAAGCTTCGGTGTTGAACCGAGATTTGGCCAAAATGTCCACACTCCGAGGAATGCGATCAAGAGGAATAGTCCGAGCAGCGGACGGCCTGAACGACCGCCTGGAGCTGAAGCCACGATGTTCCCTTTCAGAAGTTAGCGCGGCAGAGTTTAGGGTGCGATTGAGCACAGTGTGCGCCCTCCCCGCGCTCAGGAGGGGCCGACAAAAGGCAAGAGCTAGAAGAGCCCTGCTCCTGAGGGACGAGGGAGCCCAAGATGAGCCCAACCCGCCTCGGTCGCAACCCGACCACGCGGGGTGCGCTGCACCAAACCAGCGCGGACAAGGAAGGGCTCAGCCATTTCTTCGACCGTGCCCACCTCTTCTCCGACCGCCAGCGCGATGTTGCTAACACCCACAGGGCCACCGGCAAAACGTTCACAAATGGCTCTGAGCACGGAACGGTCGAGTCGATCGAGCCCGAGGGCATCTACCTCATACAAATCAAGGGCTTTCTTAGCCGTGTCCAATGTGATGTTGCCATCGCCGTGGACTTCGGCGTAATCACGGACTCGTCTCAACAGTCTGTTGGCAATGCGCGGAGTGCCGCGGGAACGCATTCCAAGTTCGTCAGCAGCATCAGAGGTGATCTGCAATTTCAGTAAATCCGCAGAACGAACAACCACTTGTGCAAGTTCTTCTGGTTCGTAGAAATCCAGATGACCAGTGAAGCCAAAACGATCGCGCAAAGGACCTGGCAATAAACCAGCACGTGTTGTAGCGCCAATCAAAGTGAAGTGCGGAAGGTGCAGAGGAATTGCGGTAGCACCCGGACCCTTGCCCACCATCACATCGACGCGAAAATCTTCCATCGCTACGTACAGAATTTCTGCGGCCGATCGCGCAATGCGATGAATTTCATCAATAAAAAGAATCTCGCCTTCAACCAGTGAAGACAACACTGCTGCCAAATCACCTGCATGCGTAATTGCGGGACCTGAAGTGATGCGCAAGGGAACATGAAGTTCATTCGCAACAATTGTGGCCAAAGTAGTTTTTCCCAAACCAGGCGGGCCACTCAGCAAAACGTGATCGGCACTCGAGCCACGCGCAGATGTTGCGCTCAGAACAAGACCTAGTTGTTCGCGAACGCGATTTTGCCCAATGAATTCATCGAGAGCACGAGGACGCAAGGCGCTTTCAACTGTAAGTTCATCGTTGAGTGCGCGCGCATCAACAATGTCGGGCATTTCTGTCATGAACGCCCACTCTTGTCCAGCATCGCAAGGGCAGCGCGCAACGCAGCACCAGCATCGTCCACATCAATTGATTTCTCGTCAATGCGACCCACCACTGAAGTGGCGTCTTTGGTGGACCATCCAAGAGAGACCAATGCATCAATCACATTCGTTTGCCAACGTGAAGCCTGAGCGGCAGCCGGAGCAATCAGTTTGTCGCCAAGTTCCAAGATGAGTCGCGCCGCGCTTTTCT
>JBEGON010000141.1:0-2913 GCA_041181965.1 Actinomycetota bacterium | reverse complement strand
TTCGTCACGTTGCCAACCACGAACGCCAGCTTGTACGAGCCTTTCTTGAGTTTCACACTCACCACAATGTTGCTCTTCTTGAGTTTCACCGTAGCGAGCTTCTTCGTGCCTTGTTTTACGTAGAGAGTCTTGCCTGATCCGTTGAGGATTGTGACCTTCACAACGCCCTTGCTACCCGCAACTGTGGGAATCGCTACTCGGCCCCAAGTGATAATGGCGCTGCCCGCTGGGTTGCCAGCACTCAATCCCCACTCTGGAATTCCAGGGAACGCAAACTGATAAGCCTGCGACTCGTCGACAGCGGTGGCTGTGAGAGTTTGAACGCCCGCAGCGGTTGAGTTAGCTGTCACACTCACGTAGCCGTTCGCATCAGAAGTGACCCGAGTCAATGGTGCGACAAGAGTGCCAGCGCCACTAGATGCAACGTCAACACCGATTCCAGCAACTCCATTGCCGAAGCGATCGACGACGCGGAACTTCACTGCTTGATTGCTCTTGGTTACACCAGTTGTATCTGCAACAACTGGCACAACGTAACGAGCAGCAGAAGCTTCAGCTGTGAACGTCTGAGTGAAGGTTTTCTTCATCGAACCGATTTGAACCGTGAAGGTCGTTACACCCGGCTTTGTACCAGCGAATGCAAGTTGGATACCGTCCAGTGCCGCTGGGTCGTCGTATGAATACACGTAGTTGAACGAGATCTTCGATGCCATTTGCGAAACATCTAGCAAGTCAGCAGCATCTGCTGCTGGTTCGACTTTCGCAACTCGGCCGCCATTGTCCGCACTCACCGTGATCAATGGTGCATACAAGAAATTGGCTTTTGGCGTATCAGTGTTCTTCATGTAGATGATGTTGTAACGCGCCAAAATGAGGTCGCGATTATCAACGCCGAGTGGATCCGTTGGCATCGCTGGGTTGGTGACTCCACCAACCACAACGTTTCCGGTTGTGGGATCTGCCGCATTAGGCCCACGCTTCGTAATTGTGAATTCTGCACTTGTTGGCTTAATGGTGAGATTCGAGACAATTTGTGGCCAGTAGTAGTCCACATTCTCCGAAACATCATTAGTGGTCGGGGTAATTGCAAAGGCAAGAGTGCCAATGCCTTGTTCCTTTGTATCCGGATTGACCGACTTGTAAACCTTCACCTGTGCAGCCGTGTTCTTATTGGGAACACTAAAGCTCACGAGACCTTGTGCGTTTGTTGCCTTTGAATCGTCGAACGCTCCCCACTTACAAACAGCACACTTAGGGTCAACATCGAGTTTGACTTCTTTGCCGACGAGAACCGTGCCCCAGATGTCGGTGACGCGGTAATTCAACGCGATGGTGTCACCTGCCAAGTACGACTTGGTGAATGTCTGCGCGTAGTCAGTAACCCAATCGCGACTAAAGACACTCCACTTCCACGTCACTTCTTCGAGATCGTTTTGAAGGCAAGAATGCGCTGCATTTGATGCGATAAAGCCGACATATCCTGGGTTTACAAGGCATGTGGCTTGGCGACCGCTGGGGGTACCGACCAATTTCACAATCGGTCCATAGCCAGGTTCTTGCCACTGCAAAATAATGGGACCGACTTCTGTCACGCCAGATTTGAGACCAACAGTGACAGTGTCACCAGCTTGTGGCTGATCAACAGTGATGGTGTACTCGGCTAGACCTTCTCCGTTTGCGACAACGATGTTTTCATCGCCCGCAACATCGTCTATGAATGGGGTACCGAGTGGAGCTTCTGGAACAAATTGGATTTGCTTGCCTGCATTTGCAACCCCACCGCGGAACTGCACTGTCACAGATGCTTGATCTGTACGAATCCACGCATAGTCATGCTGAGTTGCTGAATCTGCTTGCAGAACACCATTGACATATTCACGACGGAATTTCTCAAAGACACCCTCTTGCTGCTTTACGTGCAACTTGCTCCACGTGACGTTGGTTGCCCAATCTGCAGCCGATGCTGGGTTCACAGGAAATGTAGCAAGCAGAATTGCAGCCACAACTGGTGCCGCAAGTTTGCGGATATTGCCTATAGCGCGAACACGGTTCACGGGGTACCTCTCATTTGATGAGCCTCGAGCAGTCCCACACTCGCTCGAGGAATTTCCTACGCTGACTCTCGTTGCACCAGCGTTGTGGGAAGAATCCGCGGAGATGGATTCTCGCCATTAAGTTTTGCAATCATTAACTCAGCAACTGCTGAGCCAAGTCCTTCAATATCCTGTGAAATTGTTGTGAGCGGTGGTACGGATGCTTGAGCTACAACTGCATCGTCGAAGCCCACTACTTTGACGTAATCCGGTACCGCAATCTCGCGTTCCCGAAGCTCTGCCAATGCCCCCATTGCCATCAGGTCATTTGCAGCAAATACGCCGTCAACAGCCATCCCAGTATCCAGTACCTGACGCATTGCTGCACGACCACTTTCGAAGGAGAAATCTCCTTTGGCGACAGCGCCGGGCCGCAATGCCAGCCCTGCACGCGAGATTGCATGTTTGAAGCCATCAAGGCGCTGCCGGCCTGCGCTCGCATCGATGTCACCAGTGAGGGTGACCAGATTGGAGCAACCTCGTTCGATCAGGTGATTGGTAGCGAGAATCGCCCCACCAAAATTGTCGGTATCAGCGTAAGCAATCTTGCTGTCACTTTGTGGAGTGCCAGCGACGACTACTGCCATCCCTTGACGGCGAAGTTTCTTCACTAGCTCGTCGTTATGCACCTGGAAGAAGATGGCTCCATCAACTTCACCGCCTTGCAAATAGTGAGCAACTGGGCTGTCTAACGAAGTCACTGGAGATACCATCAAAAGCGTCTGAAGTTCATTTTCCATCAGAACGCGCGATACGCCCGTAGATACGCTGGCCCAAAATGGGTCGGAGAAGATGTTGAGATCATCGTCGATAACGATTG
>JBEGON010000140.1:0-6854 GCA_041181965.1 Actinomycetota bacterium | reverse complement strand
GACCAGGCTGTGCAGCTGCACGACCGAGGTTTTCAATCTTTTCAGGACCGATGATGCGGATCAATGCGTTAACGGCGGTCAAAAGTACGACCAACGTTGGCAAGATGCCACCCATCAAGCTAAGGAGAACGCTGCCACCCTTATTAAAGACGCCAATGAAATCTTGCGCCCAGGTTGCGAGTGTTCCCATGAAGCCACTTGCTGTGTTCTGTGCAACTTCATCTGCAAGAACAAGAGCTCCGATGTGGATCATTCACCCCTCCATTTGTGCTCTAACAGTTACTACTTGTAACCGGCAAACTGTGTAAGCGAGGTGTCTTACACAGTCTTCTTTCCCTTACTCTGATTGCTCCATTGCTGTTGCTTTCAGCAAGGTGTTAGCCGCCATCTGGGCTGCACTACGCACCTTGTCCTTCATGCCGGCGATGTCACCATCGTCAGCAAGCTGGGTAAGTGAAAGTCCTTTTAATGCGGGCAGTTGCTGTGGTTTCGCGAAGACTGTTGCGCCAGTCATAACTCGAGCGTCGACCACTACACCGCCCTTCTCTGCAATAGCGACGAATGCACGTCCGCCTTTGTAGTACTTACCGCCCAAACCAATCGCAACTCGACCTTGCGTGCGTAGTGGCATGAGTACATCGTTGAATCGCATTGATTGGCGGTAGGTCATGTACAACTGAATAACCCACATCACTGCGATGATGCCGAAAATCATGGGAATGTTGAGATCGCTCATGATGCGCGCACGCCCTTCTCTGAGTCGAGGGCGCGAACTACTGCGAGTGCGCAAGAGCTGCTCAATACAAGTTCAGAAACAAATCCACCGCGCACGGCACCGATAACACCAGGTGCTTTTCCTGCACCAGCTGCGACGCCGATGACATGTGAAATGCGACGGAGTTCTTCAAGTTCGATACCGATGATGCGATTTTCCCAACCATGATCAACGATGTTGCCATCAATGTCGTAGAACTGCGCGCAAATATCGCCAGCAATATCTTTCATGAGAGCGTCATAGGTTTTATCAGGTAGACCGGCGCCGGTGAGCAAATCCATTGTTGATGAAGAATGTTTGCTACCAATACCAACAAGAGCGATATCTGATTTGCGTGCTTGATCGAGAACTTGTGCAATCGATGGTTCGTGAATGAACGCATCGCGAGTTTTGTCGCTGCTCACCACCACTGGAGCCAACATGGTGGAGTGGCTTGCGCCCATCTTGGTTGCCATGGTGCGCACCAAGTCGTCACCAGTACTGGTAGATGACAACGCAGTCATACCGCCGACGAGCGGAACAATTTGGACGCCAGGCAAGTAGTCGGAGTCAATGGAATTGACGACTGCTTGAAGGGTTGAGCCCCATGAGATGCCAATGGTGGAGTTTGGGCGGAGGCGATCTGCGAGCGCTTCGTTGCCCAGAGCGCCAACGCTGGCGAAGTCATCGATGCTGTTGAGAGAGCGAGCTACGCGGACGTGACGGACCGGCAGCAAATCTTGAATCCGGCGCTCAAGGGCCGTGTCGCGCATGGCGTGTTCAACAATCTTGATCTGAACGATTCCCTGTGAGCGGGCATCGGTCAACATGCGCGAGATATTTGAGCGAGAAACTCCCAGTGATGCGGCGACCTGGTCTTGGCTCATGTCTTGTTCGTAATACATACGAGCGGCTTTGACGAGGAGAGCGCGATCTCGAGGGAGAGCCATCGTCACATCCGTTCATGAGTCGGGGAATATTTGCTAAGTGTGGATTGGGTGACTCGACGAGTCAAGCATTCTGGGGGAAGTTTCGGCCGAGACTGGGTCACGATTAGGTAACCGTGACCCAGCTACGACCTTGGAGGGATAGAGAGAGGAGTCTTACGAACGTAGTTCTAGGACAAATCGCTCAGCCAAGAGATTTACATCGGCGGGATCGCTGATGCGGTGGTCTGCGTTGATAGTGAAATAGAGCCAGTCTTTGTTGTCAGTTTCACCGACAGCAATGCTGGTGCTTTGAGGACGAATCAAAATGCCTGCAGATGCAATCACCGGAAGTGAACCGAGATCTGCAAATCCAGTGGTGCTTGAACTCAAATGTTCAACAGCGATTTTTCCATTTGCTGCATCGCGCAAAATTCCACGAAGTTCTTCGACAAATGAATCACTGATGGTCTGTGGGATTGTGACAGATGGAGTGACGACGCCATGTGCTGCCATCACACTGAATGCAACTTTGACATCAGCAAATGTTGCGATGTCTCCGTTGTTCCACTGTGCATGCAATTCTGGGAATGCGCGCAAAGCTTTCGCCCAAGCAAGTGCTTGCTTTGCGACACGTTTCACCGGATCTTTTGGCAGTGAATCAACTTTGTAGCGGAAAGTCATAGAAAATGCAGGAATATCCGCTGATGCCTCAATCGCGCGAGCGATGGCAAGGCGGGTTTTCAAACGCTTTTCAATGCTGCGATCTGCAGAAGATGCTGAAACGGTTTTGACACCAGCGTCTGAAATGTCAGTGTGCTTGATGATTCCATCTGCTCCACTGCCAACAACAGTCTTCAGATCGACGCCTTGCTCTGCAGCCACTGCGCGTGCTTTCGGAGTCGCCAATACATCTGCGGATGTTGCTGTTACTGGTGCAGCAGAGGTCGGGGCAACAGGCGCTTCAATTACTCGTGTTTCAACTACAGGTATTTCAACTACTGGTGCCGCAGGTGCATCGAAAATGCCTGCGAGCAAATCGTCTGATTCGGCTTCCACCATGACGAGGGGAACGCCAACTTCGATGACATCGCCAGGATTTCCATGAAGTGAAACAACAGTGCCAGTGGCAGTTGCTTCAACTTCCATGTCGATTTTGTCGGTGGCAACTTCACACACGACGTCGCCGGCTTTGATGACGTCGCCTGGTTTGCAATGCCAGGTGAGAAGCTCGCCCTCTGTCATTGTCATTGACATCTTGGGCATGACGATGGCTACTTGAGGCATTTATGGCTCCCGAATGAGTTGTTGAACTGACGCAACAATGTCTGGAATTTGTGGCACAACGGCACGTTCAAGTTGTGGCGCGTAAGGAATAGGGACATCCCAACCTGCCAAACGTTTAATCGGCGCCTCAAGTGAGTAGATGCTCTTGCTCTCAGCAAGACGCGCTGAAACTTCTGCCATAAAGCCCACATGCTTTGGTGCTTCTTGCACCAAGAGCACACGACCTGTGGCACGTACTGCATCTTCAATAGGGGCCATGTCGAGTGGGCTCAAAGTGCGAACGTCGATCACTGCAACATCGATGCCAAGTTCTGCAAGTTGTGCGGCTGCTTCCAGTGAACGAGACACCATGACGCCAGTTGCAACAATCACTGCATCTTTGCCGTGTTTTGCCACATGCGACTTGCCAATCGGTGTGCGAATCGCATCTTCAGTGACAGGGCCAGATGTCTTGTAGAGCAACTTGTGTTCAAGAACGATGACAGGGTTTGGATCATCAATCGCTGAAAGCAACAGACCCTTCGCATCTTGAGCAGTTGCTGGCATTACAACTTTCAAGCCAGGCACGTGTGCAAACCATGCTTCAAGACTTTGTGAATGCTGTGCTGCTGCACCGGTGCCGCTACCAAGTGGAGCACGCAACACCATCGGAACACTCAATTCACCACCAAGCATGAAGTGGATTTTTGCTGCTTGATTGACGATTTGATCCATTGCCTGCGCAGTGAAGTCAGAGAACTGAATTTCCACAATTGGCTTCATGCCAACGAGTGCTGCACCAACTGCTGCACCGACGATGCCGAGTTCTGAAATAGGAGTATCGCGAATGCGTTCAGCGCCAAAGCGGTGATAAAGATCGCCGGAAACACCGAACGCTCCACCGTAAACGCCAATGTCTTCACCGAGCATGAAAACGTTTGGATCCGCTTCCATTGCTTGACCGATGGCCTCGCGGATTGCTTCTGAATACGTGATGATGCGATCAGTCATTACTTCACCTCGATGGCACGAAATACGGATGAAAGAAGTTCTTCTGGGTTGGAATCAGGTGCAGTTGTTGCTTCCTGAATCGCAGTGCGAATTTGTTCGCGAACCTTTGCCGCGACATCATCAATGTCTTGGCGAGACAAAATTCCCTTTTGTTCAAGGCGATTTTCAAACATCACAATGGGGTCGCGTGACTTCCAGTCTTCGATTTCTTCTTTGGTGCGGTAGAGGTTCTTGTCAGACTTGCTGTGACCTTTCCAGCGGTACGTAATGTTTTCGATGAGGGTTGGACCTTCACCGCGACGGGCACGTGCGACAGCTTCGCGCGCGACTGCGAATACTGCATCTGCATCATTGCCTTCAACAGTAAATCCAGGAATGCCATAAGCGGCACCACGCTCTGCAATGTGCTCCACCTTCATTGATTTTTCAGTAGAGAATGACATGCCGTACTTGTTGTTTTCACAAACAAAAATCACTGGAAGATTCCAAATTGCAGCAAGATTTACTGCTTCGTGGAATGCGCCTTCGTTGGTTGCACCATCGCCGAAGAAGCACATCACAACGCGATCGGTGCCCTTCATCTTTTGCGCGAGTGCAGCACCTGCGGCGATTGGAATGCCACCAGCAACAATGCCGTTTGCACCAAGGTTTCCTGTTGCTGCATCTGCAATGTGCATCGAACCACCACGACCACGGCAGTAGCCAGTTTGCTTGGCAAGAAGTTCGGCCATCATGCGAGTGAGGTCAGCGCCTTTTGCGATGCAGTGACCGTGACCGCGATGTGTCGACGTAATGAAGTCTTTTTCTTCAAGTGCAGCACACGCGCCAACAGCACTTGCTTCTTGTCCGATCGACAAGTGCATGGTGCCGTGCATCAAGCCACGTGCGAAAAGGGAATCAACACCTTCTTCAAACAACCGCACTGCCCACATGGCAGCAAGAGCTGTTCGTGCTGACTCCGGGTTGGAACTCAAGTCTGAGTCCGCAAAGACTTTCAGAGGTTCGATTTTGTTGGCCATGAGCACTCCGTCACAGATGTGATTGTTATATGGACATCTGTGCAGTAGTGTGCCACATGGTCAAGCCAATTGCTAGCGGCTAGCCTTCGGTCCTCGGAAATAGGAGAAAAAATGGTCGTCTTCGAATCGGTAGTCCTTTCCCCAGTGGGCCTTCACGCCCGCCCGGCCGCCAATTTTGTGAAGAAAGTGGCTGCTTCTGGCCTCAAAGTCACCGTCGAACCCGTCGTTGACGGCCAACCGACCGGCAAAGCTGATGGCAAGTCGATCCTGAGCGTGCTTGCCCTGGGCATCAAGAGTGGCACCACTGTCCGCGTCACCATTGAAGGTGATGACACCGCGGCTCTCGAGGCAGAACTCAAAGAGATCCTCGCCGATCCAGAGGGCTAAACATGCGAATCGGCCTCGGCACGGATGTTCATGCCAATTCTGTTGAACGCCCACTGATTATCGGCTGCCTTGAGTGGCCTGGAGAAGTGGGATTAGCTGGCCATTCCGATGCTGACGTTGTGGCGCATTCCATCTGCGACGCGTTGCTTTCGGCAGCGAGTCTTGGTGATCTAGGTTCAAACTTTGGAGTGGATCGTCCCGAGTATGCCAATGCCAAAGGTGCTGTTTTTCTGCAAGAAACCCTGCAATTAATTACACAAGCAGGTTTTTCCATCATCAACATTTCAGTGCAAGTGATCGGCAATCGCCCAAAGATTTCAACGCGTCGTGACGAAATGCAAGCAGCAGTTTCGAAAGCACTTGGTGGTGCCACCGTCAGCATTGCAGGAACGACTACCGATGGCCTTGGACTCACAGGTCGCGGCGAGGGAATTGCTGCGATTGCTACCTGTTTATTGCAATAACGAACACAATCGCGGTCGCAGATTCGCGAAATTACAGGATAAATAGGCTTAAAAAGTAGGCTCCGCCTATGAGTCTGCATCTGTATGACACTGCATCGCGCAGCCTGCGTCCTTTCACACCATTGGTGCCAGGGCAGGTCAGCATGTATTTGTGCGGTGCGACGGTGCAAAGCAATCCCCACGTTGGCCATCTCCGTAGTGGCATCGTCTTCGATGTTCTCACTCGTTGGCTTACTTCGCAGGGCTACAAAGTCACGCTCTGCCGCAACGTCACCGATATCGACGACAAGATCCTCAAGCGCGGAATTGAAGAAGGTCGTCCATGGTGGGCGGTCGCTCAACATTACGAACGCGCATTCCAAGAGGCGTACGACATTCTTGGTTGCATTCCACCGACTGTAGAGCCACGCGCTACCGGTCACGTCACTCAAATGATTGAGTTGATGCAGGTGCTCATCGAACGTGGACATGCTTACGCATCTCAAGGCGATGTTTACTTCGATGTAAAGTCATTTAGCGATTACGGCAATCTTTCACATCAAAATCCGAAAGACATGCTGCCTGCCGCAGACTCAGACTTTGGCGACCGTAAAAAAGATTCACGCGATTTTGCATTGTGGAAAGGCAGCAAACCAGGAGAGCCTTCATGGCCTACTCCTTGGGGTGATGGCCGGCCAGGTTGGCATTTGGAGTGCAGTGCAATGGCGCGCGCGTATCTTGGTGATCAATTCGATATTCACGGTGGCGTATTAGATTTAATTTTCCCGCATCACGAAAACGAAATCGCGCAATCAAAAGCGGCCGGCTATGGATTCGCAAATTACTGGCTGCACAATGCCTGGGTAACAACTGCCGGCGAGAAAATGAGCAAATCTCTCGGTAATTCCATGGTTGTTTTCGATGTAGTCAATCGGATTAGGCCCATCGAATTGCGCTGGTATTTGGTGAGTGCTCACTACCGCAGCAATTTGGAATTCTCAGACGATGCACTTCAAGAGTCAGGTGCAGCCTTCCGTCGCATCGAAGG